>JBBSNR010000259.1:0-4825 GCA_038260635.1 Phormidesmidales cyanobacterium | reverse complement strand
TCGCTCGCCATAGCCTGATCGTCTATCAGCTGATAGATAGCGTTGGCTTCTGCTTCGGGTAGCAGTTCGGCTAATACATCTCGCAGCGCCGCCTGACCGTAGAAAACCGGGTGAAATTCGTCTTCTTCGCGGGTGAAATCTAACAGTACCGCCTGGTCAAAACAGCCGGCAAAAGACAACTGTAGAGCATCAAAAGCTCGGCTTACTGGGTCAATGTCGGGCGGATAGCTCGGGTGGTCAGTCAACTCTGGCGGGTAGATTTCGTGCAGGCAGGTGACTGCTAGCAAGCAGGGCACCCCAGGGTAGGCGGCTCTGACTTCCTGAGAAATTTGCCGGAGCTGGTCTACGGCGAAGTCAGTAACTTTGACCGTCAAAATCAGAATGCGGGCATAGCTGCTCTCCTGCTGTAGCTCGCCTGTCAGCTCTTGCACGATCCGGGCAGTATCCTGACCAATGTCGCCTAGCCCTACCGTATCGGTGAAAATCAGCAGCGGCAGCTCGTCTGAGGGGTAGGCATAGCGCTCTGTGTTTTGAGTGTGCGGACGAAAGCCCTGCCCGACAATCTCTGCGGAGACGCCCGTCAAACCGCGCACAATCGAACTTTTGCCGGCTTGGGGTTTGCCGATCAGCAGCGCTTCTGTGGTGGGCAGCTCAGCTCGAATCTGCTGCAAAATGTCGGCAATTTTGTCATCGCTGACGCTGAACGACTTGAAGATATTTTGAGCATTGTCGTAGGCTTTGCGCAGCTGGATGGCATCAGTCGGTAGCCAGCGCCTGACCTGAGCGGTGGTTCCTTCCCATAGGTCAACGACGTTTCGCCACAGGGTCCGGCGGCCCTCTGGTGAAACCGAAGACGGGGTTGTATTAGGGAGTTCTTTTGGCATGAATCTTCACCCAGCTTTGCCTGAAACAACTTTATTTTAGACGGTTTCACTAACTGGGCATGGACAGAGCTAAGTGGCCGGAGCTATAGCCCAGTGTGGATGGTTTTGCCGGTTCTTAATATCTTGCTAGTGCTCTCTTAGTCCAGCCTCAGTAGTCTGCCTTTGGTCTAGCAGGCTTGGGGGTAGAAATATGGGTATGGATCAATCGAGTGTTCTAGCGGATGTTTTGCAGCGGCGCTGGTTCACTAAGCGCTATCGGTTAATTGGCATCGGTTTAGGCGGAGCCGCACTGCTGTTATCAGGGGGAATATTGTTGAAGGACCTAGAGGCGTTACGCCGGGCTCGGGCAACCTCAACGGCCCAGCCTGAGGTGATTTCTCACCTCGTTAGCGATCTCTCCCTGACGGCTAGCAGGGCTACAGACTACCTGCCCATTTCCGAAGTGGAGCCCCTTTTTTTGCCGCCAGAAAAGGCTGCTGAAGCGATCGCTCGAAAGGCCACCGAAGGCTTGTCTCTCTGCCCAGCATCCCCGCCCCTTGCAGCGCAGCAGCGCATAGCAGCCTGGAGCGATCGCCTGAATCTCAGCAGCCAGTCGCAAATTTCACAGTGGAATTCAACGCTGGCTGCCTATGTGAAACCCGCCGCTTGGCCTGAGATTCAGGTGCGATCGCGGCTGGCAAAAGTGCCGATTGTGATGTATCACGATGTCCTGCCCGAAAAAGAAGTATTCTTTGACATCACCTTCGAGAGACTGGCCGCTGATTTTCGTGCGATCAAAGCACAGGGGCTGACGCCTATTAGCCTCGATCAGCTGGTCGCCCATTTGAGAACAGGCGTGCCGCTTCCCCCCAAGCCGGTTTTGCTAACCTTTGACGATGGCTACGCGGGCCACTACAACTACGTTTTTAAGCTGCTAAAGCGCTATCGCTACCCGGCTGCTTTTTCTGTTTTTACGGGCAAGTTAGACGGCGAGGTGATAGGGCGCTCTACGCTCACCTGGGAGCAGCTTCAGGAGATGGCAAACCATCCTTTGGTGACGGTTGTCTCTCATAGCGTCACCCATCCCAGCGATCTCAGAGCCGTTTCCGATGCTGACTTGCGCTACGAGGTGGAGGCTTCTAAACAGCGGCTGGAAGCCAAACTGGGAATGCCAATTCGCTACTTTACCTACCCTGAGGGCAACCACGACGAACGAGTGGTTGCCGCAGTGAAGGCCGCTGGCTACGAGGCCGCTTTGATAATGGATAATGTCGCGGGTCAATTTGCCGGCCAGTCTGAAGATCTGCTGACTCTGGAGCGGTTTGGCGAATCTCGCTTTGCAGAGGTCACAAAAGCAGCTTGGGGCGGTCCGCTGCTGCCTGGCCTGGCCCCCGCTTTTGATTTTAATAGCCCCATTCAGCGGACGGAGCTAGAGATTGACGACATGCCTGTGACGCTGATTGCGGGGGGACATCCTCAGACCATTCATGCTGACAGTCGCTATTCGGTGACTGAAATTGTGGCCAATACCGAAGCGATCGCTGCTGTAGACGGTGCCTTTTTCTCGCTGGAGTATCTGGACTCTAATACGATGATTGGCCCGGTTTTAGGCCAAAATACCGGGGAGTTTGTGCCGGGCGATCGCGGCGACATTGACAAGCTCAAAGGCCGACCGCTGGTTTTAATCGGGCCTCAGGCTGCGCAGTTTATTTCATTCGACCCGGCTCAGCACAATACCCGCGCGGGCATTCAGCAGGCGATGCCAGCAGTGACCGATGCTTTTGTTGGCGCGGCCTGGCTAGTTCATGAGCAGCAGGCTCAGACGGCTGAAACCTTTAAAAATCTCTATGCTTTTGATGCGCTGCGCCATCGCGCTTTTTGGGGGATCAATCAGCAAGGGCAGCCGGTGGTTGGGGTGACCCACGAGCGGATTGATTCGGTCTCGCTGGGTCGGCTGCTGGCGCAAGTGGGCTTTCAAGAAGCGGTGATGCTGGACTCGGGGGCCAGTACGTCGCTAGTTTACGAGGGCGCATCTCTGATGGGGTTTGAGTCGCGCCCGGTGCCGCATGTGGTCGCTCTGGTGCCCAACGCCTGTATGTAGGCTCAACAGATGACTCGGTTTGCTTTTATGCCAGCGGGTCAAAGCTGGCAGTTCAGCACTGAGTTCGTTCTCGCAGAAGCTGTAGCGTTAAAGCCCTAAATCGCTGCCGTGCTACCGCTAATGCGCATCCACATCGGCAGCTGTGAAGCCTTGCCCGCCTGAATGCGGTCAATCGCCGCTGTCATTTCGACCCGCACGTCAAATTCACTCTCAGCTTCAGCCGCCTGCATGAGTGGTTTCACAGCACTCGCGTCACCCAGTTCGTTTAAAAACCGCGCCGCCCGCCATCTCACCAGACCAGAGGCATCGCTCAGCGCGGTCACCATCGCGGCTGTCGCCTGAGGATTGCCCAAATCGCTCAAAGCATCTCCCGCTGTACGGCGCACAATGGGGGAAGGGTCAGTGAGCAGCACCTGACGCAGGGGTGGCACCGCGTTGGCCTGTTCACTCGCGCCTAGTAGCGCCGCTGCCCAACGGCGAATAGTGGCTCGCTTATCTTGAAGGGTCTCGACTACTGCCGGGAAAGTTGCTTCGTCAACTTCAATTTTCTGAATTGCTTTAAGTCTTTGTTTCCAGTCTGGCCGTTGCAGATCGGCGAGCAATTTCGTTTGGGAGAGCTGAGAAGAGATGGTTTGAGGGTTTGAGGTGATGGCCTGCTGTTCTAGGGTGGCGAGTTCTGATTCGTCGATGAGGCTGTCGAGTTCTTCGGCGATCTGTCGGGCGATCGCCTCTACTTCCCCAAACTGCGGCTGATACGGTGCCCAGATCCGCTCGGCGACATAGTCAGCCCCAGTTGCTATAACCGCGCTTTGTAAGGCCTGGTTGAATCGTTCGGGCAAGGCGACGCGGGCCTGCTGCGTATCGTCTGTTACCCGCACCTGCACGGGGATGCCTCGAAACTTTTGAATATCGACCGCTACTTGCCCAAAATTCTGAGAGCTGGCTTTTTGAGTGGCGCTCTGGGACTGGGCGCGATCAGTTTGGATGCGATCGCTCAAGCTGGCGTCTGCATCTTCTGCAATGCCGAGGAGACTGCCTGCTGCTGCCAAAATGGGCGGCCAGGCGGCGCTGCCTTTACGGGTGAGGGTAACAAAGTCACTAATGATAAAGACGGATTGAATGCCTTCTATGGCGAGCAGGTTCTGAAATATTGCGGGCGCATTTGCAGCAGGTTCGCCGAGCGTCAGCGTCAACGGCCTGGCACTGGCCGGTTCATCCAGATTTAGCTTCATACAGTTCGGACTGGGCGTGGTCTCTATCGAGCGAAGTTTCATCTGGGTTTCCGCCTTGTGCTTTTAGCTCACATTATCCTGCCTGCTGCTATCTTGCGCTATCTCGTGAGTTTGGTCGGAAGGAGAGGCTGTAGATGAGAAGAGGCTGAACGGGGGCTATGAGTAATTCATAGTCACTACTCAGCTAAATTCAGCAAGCCCTTAAGCCGCTCTCAAGTGGCCGCTATGTGCGGGTGGCATTCTTAAATCAATGAAGCAAACACAACTGCTTTCTCAAACAAACCCCTTCTCAAGCAAACCCCTTCTCAAGCAAACCAAGGAAATACCTCATGAAACGTCAATTCTTCGCCGCTCTCTTTTTAACGGCTGCTGCTGTTGCCATCTCACCTGTTGCTAACGCTGCTGAGTCTAAAGCTGTTGAGAACATTCAATCAGCTCGTTTAGAGCATCTAGACACGCAAAGCAAAGCCATCGAAGATATTCAATCAACTCGCTTAGACTTCCTGGATAATCAGAGCAAGAGCGCCCGTTACGAAACCTCTGAACAGCTAGGGCAGGGCTATCAAAGGTACGTTGGCAGCGGGCTGGGCTTTGGCCAACAATCAGCTAAAGCTGTAGAGGATATTCAG
>JBBSNR010000258.1:0-4842 GCA_038260635.1 Phormidesmidales cyanobacterium | reverse complement strand
AGGGTGGTTTTGCCTGCGCCATTGCCGCCGATGATGCCGATGCGATCGCTCCCCGTAAATTCGTAAGTAAAGTCTTTGATCAGAGGGCGATCGCCATACGCCTTACTCACACCCACCAGCTCAATCACCTTTTTCCCAATCCGTCGCCCAGGCGTATCAATCTCTACTTTGCCCTGCGCCTCCTTAAACTGGGTTTCCTTCATCTCATCAATTCGACCGATTCGCGCGTTTTGCTTAGTGCTCCGCGCCTTTGGCCCCTGTCGCAGCCAGGCCAGCTCCCGCCTTAAAATCCCTTTAAACTTTTGCTGAGAACTCGCCGCCGAAGCTTCCTGATCGGCCTTTTTCTCCAGGTAATAGGCGTAGTTGCCCGCATAGGTATACAGGTCTGCCCGGTCGATTTCGATAATGCGGTTGGTCACCTGATCGAGAAAGTAGCGATCATGAGTGATCAGCACCAGCGCGCCGCGAAACTGACCCAAATAATCTTGCAGCCATTCCACCGACTCTGCATCCAGGTGGTTGGTCGGCTCATCCATCAGCAGCAGGTCTGGGTCACTCATTAACGCTGTTGCCAGGGCAATCCGCTTACGGTAGCCGCCAGAGAGGTCGCCTACTCGCGCCTCAAAGTCCTCAATTCCCAGCTTGCTCAGGATAATCTTGGCATCGGTTTCCAAATCCCAAGCGCCCGCCGTCTCCATTTTTTCACCCACTACAGCCAGCCGGTTCATCAGCTGATTGAGCGTTTGGCCCTGGGCATGGGACATTTTATGCGTCAGATCTTCATACTCGCGCACCAGCTGCATCTGCTCGCCGCAGTCGGCAAAAACCTGGTCTAGCACCGTCAGCTCTTCGTTGACATCGGGCTGCTGAGGCAGATAGACCAAACGAGCGCCAGATTTGGTGAGGCGCTGGCCACTGTCAATCGGCTCCAAGCCACCCATCATTTTTAGCAGGGTGGACTTGCCCGAGCCATTGACCCCAATCACGCCAACCTTATCGTCAGGTTCAATGCTAAAGGAGCCGTCGCGCAGCACTTCTTTAATGCCGAAGTCTTTATGGACAGATTGAAAGGTAATCAGGCTCATGGGCACAGCAGATCGGGCAGGGATCTTTATCGTAGGTCAAAAAGGCGGCGGTGAGCAGCAGTCGTGCGGGTAACCAAAGCGTGTGTCGAAAAAATGGGGCGATTGGCGAACTCACTCAACTGCTGCATCCCCCCAAAATGGTATAAGTATGAAGACTTATAAAGCGTTTCTGTTTAGAGTAATACCCCTCACAAACAGAAGCGCTTTTGCTTGATTTCTAACGGAGTATTGACTTTTGACTGCTACGACAGAAAGGTTTATTGCTGCTGGTAACCCCCTGCCTCAAGAGGTACTGCAGCTAAAAGAAATTATTAGAAGCCTACCCAAGGCTTGTTTTGAGAAAAATGCGGTTAAGGCATGGCAGACCGTACTGGTGAGCGTATCGGCGGTGATCGTAGGCTACTGTGCCATCCTCTTCTTACCCTGGTTTTTGCTGCCCTTCTCCTGGTTTTTTACCGGAACCGCTCTCACCGGTTTCTTTGTCATCGGCCACGATGCGGGCCACCGTTCCTTTGCTAAGCGGCGCTGGGTAAATGATTTAGTGGGGCATATTGCCTTTCTGCCGCTGATCTATCCTTTTCATCCCTGGCGTTTGCTGCACGACCATCACCACTTGCATACGAACAAAATTGAGGAAGATAACGCCTGGTACCCCTGGTATGCCGAAGATTTTGAGCGGGCGCATCCGGTCATGCAAACCATCTACAAAGTTGCGCGGGGCTACTTTTGGTGGCTAGGCTCTATTGGCCACTGGGCGGCGCTGCACTTTGACCTGCGGAATTTTAAGCGACGCGATCGCGCCAAAGCCCTTTTCTCGATGGTCGTCGTCATCGTTTTCGCAATCATTTTCTTCCCCACGCTGATTGCCGCCACTGGCTTCTGGGGCGTGATCAAGTTCTGGCTGATGCCCTGGATGGTCTACCACTTTTGGATGAGCACCTTCACCATTGTGCACCACACTATCCCTGAGATTTCCTTTCAGCCTGCTGCTCAATGGAGTGCTGGAGACGCGCAGCTAGCAGGTACAGTGCACTGCGTCTATCCTCGCTGGATTGAGGTGCTCTGCCACGACATCAACGTCCATGTGCCGCATCACATTTCGACGGGCATTCCTTCTTACAATCTGCGCTCAGCCCATGCCAACCTTAAGCAAAACTGGGGCGATCATATGGTCGAGCGTAAGTTTAGCTGGGCGCTGATGAAGTCGATTGCGACTGAGTGCCACCTCTATCATCCGGAGAAGGCATATCAGTCGTTTCGGGAAGCGGGATTTTAGCGCCTCCTATACTTTAGGCTTATCCTTCCGCCGCTTCTTCTTCAAAGTCGGCCCGCTCGCCCCGCTTCGGCGGCGGCGTTTAGCGGGCCTGCCTTCTTGCCAGTTATCGTCGTCGCGGGTTTTGCCCAGGCTGGAGATGTTCATTGGGTGGCCCAAGACTGACACTCGTTTGAGCAGGTCAAAGGTTTCTTTGGGGATGCCGACGGGTAGGTCTACGGTGCTATGGTCGTCGTCGATAGTGATGCGCCCAATGTGGCGGTTGGCCAGGCCGGTTTCGTTGGCGATCGCCCCGACAATATGCCCCGGCTTCACCTGATGGTTGCGCCCGACTTCTACCCGGAAGCGCTCCATGCCAATGCCCTCAATCTTGACATTGTCACCGCCTCGCTCTCGCCGCTGAGGGGTTGCCTGCTCTTCTAGCAGCAGCGGCTCATCGCCCTGTAGCAAACTGGCGAGCGCACCGGCAATCTCCAGCGCCGGAACGTTGTGTTCCTGCTCGTACTTCTCCAGGACTCGCACAAAAAAGTCAGAGTCTTCTTCTGCTAGCTTGTCGCTAATCTGCTGCTTAAAGCGAGCAATCCGCTGATCGTTAACCTCCTCAGTGGAAGGCATCTCCATCCGCTCAATTTTTTGCTTGGTAGAGCGCTCGATGGCGCTCAGCAGCCGCTTCTCCCGAGGCGTAACAAACAAAATTGCTTCGCCCTTGCGCCCGGCCCGGCCTGTCCGCCCCACTCGATGGACGTAGGCTTCGGGATCGTAGGGCATGTCGTAGTTAATGACGTGGCTAATGCGGTCTACGTCTAGCCCCCGCGCCGCTACATCGGTCGCCACTAAAATATCGAGCTTGCCTTTTTTGAGACGGTCTACGGTGCGCTCCCGCTGGTTTTGAGGCACATCGCCACTCAGCGGCGCAGTATTGTAGCCCCGCGCCTCTAGCTTTTCAGATAGCTCCACAGTGGCGACTTTAGTGCGCACAAATACAATCATGCCGTCAAAGGCTTCGACTTCTAAAATGCGGGTGAGGGCGTCGAGCTTGTGGTAGCCGCTCACCGTCCAAAAGCGCTGGCGGATTGTATCGGCGGTTTTAGACTTGGTCTGGATCGAAATCTCGACGGGATCGCTGAGATGCTGCTGGGCAATTTTGCGAATCACCTGCGGCATGGTGGCTGAGAAGAGAGCAATTTGCCGGTCTTTGGGAGTTTGGCCAATCACCCACTCCACATCGTCGATGAAGCCCATGCGCAGCATCTCGTCGGCTTCGTCCAGCACCAAAAACTTGAGATGCGTCAGGTCGAGGGTGCCGCGCTTGATGTGGTCAATCACGCGGCCTGGGGTGCCAACGACGACATGAGCGGCCCGTCGCAGCTGCTTGAGCTGAATCTGGTAGCTCTGGCCGCCGTAGATTGGCAGCACGTGAAACCCATCTAGATGTTTGCCATAGCCCTGAAAAGCCTCAGCCACCTGGAGTGCGAGTTCGCGAGTGGGGGCCAGCACCAGTGCCTGAGGCCGATTATTGTGGGTATCGATGTGGGAGAGTATGGGCAGGGCAAAGGCGGCTGTTTTGCCCGTGCCGGTCTGAGCTTGCCCAATGATGTCGCGTCCCGCAATCAGCGGTGGAATGGTCTGGGCTTGAATGGGGGTGGGGGTTTCGTAGCCAACGTCGTCTAGCGCTTTGAGCACGGGATCGGTCAGCGCAAGATCTTTGAAGGATGGCACAGTAGCGGACATATAAAAATCACCTGAGAGCTAAGCAGCGGAATGCGGCGGTCAAGTCGGGACCAGATTCCGGCAGTGGAAAAAATGGAAAAGGCAGTGGAGCGGGCAGCCAATGAAGACTAAGGCGCAGCTACTCCACTGATTAATGGATACGAAATAAATGGATTCGGGACAATTGGATACGTTTAGAAAGCGTTACTGAGACTGAGTTTAGACTGAGATGTAGAGGTCTTTAAGGGCAAGAGACTGGCGGGTAAGAAACGGGAAGCTCGAAGTTAAGGCAGAAGCATTCATCACTTGCCTCAGCTCAAACGATAAGCATACCGCGCGATCGCCACCATCTACCACCTCATCTCTCAGCCTAACAAACTCTACTGCCTTGCTGCCTTTGACCGAGCTTCAGGCGAACGAGCGTACCAGTAGGCCCAGGCAATCAAAACAAATTGCAGGGGTAGTCGAATGCCGTGAACCCACCAGCTGTCAGGAATGCCAGCCAGTTTAATATGGTTGAACGCCATGTTCAGATTAGCCGGATAAACCGCTATGAACAAAGCGACCAAACCCCATCCAGAGAGCTGACGGGTGGCTGGGAAAAACAGCCCCACACCCAAAATAATTTCGATCACGCCGCTGATATAGACCAGGGCCGCAGGATAGGGCAAAAGGCCAGGCACAATTTTGATAAAGGGCTGAGGAATTGCAAAATGCAAAATCCCAGCGGCGATGATCAAAACGGACAGCAGGTTTCGCAGCGTGTCTTTGTTT
>JBBSNR010000257.1:0-4867 GCA_038260635.1 Phormidesmidales cyanobacterium | reverse complement strand
GTTGGAGAGGAGAGAGAGGGGAAAGGGAATGTTGTCAATGCGGTAGATGAAGCCGGAGAGGAGGAGGGCAGTGAGGAAACCTGCGATCGCCGTTCCCTGCACAGCCGCCGTTTGGTTGCCTGCTCTGGCTCCGACTAGCAGCCCAAAAGCGACGCTTGCCCCTAAGTAAACAACAGTCCCGACCAACAGCGTCGTGGGGTCTCCTCGAAAGCGCAGGCTAAATAGCAGGGTGGCTACGGTCATCACAATTAGGGCTTCGCCTAGGCCGATAATCAGGTAGGCCAGCTCTTTGCCCAGCAGCCATTCTGTTGAACTCAGGTCGGAGGCATAGACCTGTGCTACGGTGCCCTGTTCTTTTTCGCGCACTAGCGCAATGCCTGAGAGCATGGAGGGAAACACCCAAAGGATGACGCCAAAAATACCGGGGACAATATAGAGAGATTCTTTGCGTCCGGGGTTGAACCAGAGGCGGACGCTGGCGTTAATGGGGGATTGAATGCTGGTACTGCTGAGATTGCTGGTTTGGATGAAGAACCGAGTCGTGGCCCGCAGGCTGGCTTGAATAATGCGGGCATTGTTGACATCGGTGCCATCGACTAGCGCCTGAATCGTGACGGGCTGACGAGACTTCAGTTTTTTTTCAAAGTCGGGCGGAATGATCACGGTTGCTTTGGCAATGCCCCGGTCAATGGCGGCGGTAGGGCTGCTGTCGATTAGCGGCGCGGGCTCAAACTGATTGGTGGCAAACAGTCTTTCGACGTAGGAGCGGCTGAGATAGCTGTTGTCAAAATCTTGAATGCTGAGGGGAATGTTTTTGGCTTCTAAGCGGATGGCAAAGCCGTAGATCAGCAGAACGGCCAGCGGCAGGAGGAAGGCCAGGGCGACGGTGAGGCGATCGCGCCGAAACTGATTCAGCTCTTTGATACACTGCGACAAGACTCTTTTCATGGCTTACCTTCTGGCTGCTCTGCTCTCTGGACAATGCCAATAAAGGCGTCTTCGAGTGAAAAAGGAATGGGCCGAGCCGAGCTGACCTCGATCTGTTCGGCTTTGAGCCACCGCTGCACTTCGGCTAGCTCCTGATCGGGGTTGTCTAAAACTAAGTGGAGGCGATCGCCAAAAATAGATACCCGCCACTCAGCTAAACGCGCCTTGAGCAAGTTAGAAGCCGCCTGAATCTGCTCTGATACCAGCTCAAACAGCTGCCCCGGCTGACTGGTTTTGATGTCACTGGGTGAACCCTGCGCCACAATCTCCCCGGCCACCATAAAGGCCATATCGTTGCAGTTCTCCGCTTCTTCGAGATAGTGAGTGGTGACCAAAATCGCCGTTCCCTGCTGGGCAAAGTCTCGAATCAGCTTCCAAAACTGCCGCCGAGCTAGTGGATCAACGCCGGAAGTCGGTTCGTCTAAAAACAAAATATCCGGCTCGTGCATGACTGAAGAGCCAAAGGCGACGCGCTGTTTCCAGCCGCCGGGCAGACTGCCAGTTAACGTATTTTCTCGCCCAGTTAAGCCACAGGTCTCTAGCACCCAGTCAATTTTCTCGCGCCGCAGCTTGCGGGGAACGCCGTAGACGCCGCAGTAGAATTCCAGGTTTTGAATGATGGTGAGATCGTCGTAGAGGGTGAATTTTTGGCTCATGTAGCCGATGCACGATCGCACCTCTGACCGATTGAGATCGCTGGTCTCTCCCGCTAACTGAATATCACCGCCGCTCGCGGGGAGTAGTCCGCACAGCATTTTAATGGTGGTGGTTTTACCTGCGCCGTTGGCCCCAAGCAGCCCGTAGATGTCGCCATAGCGCACCGTGACATCTATGCCTTTTACCGCCTGAAAATCTCCAAAGGTCTTTTGTAGATTTTGAGTATTGATCGCCAATCCACCTTTCTCTTTGCCCGAACGATAGGCCGGAAATTCTATATATGGCGGGTCAGAGCCCTGTTGCCGCAGTCGATTGACAAAGACGTTTTCTAGCGTGGCTTCGTCTTGCCGCAGATCTTTGAGCGCTAAGTTGTTCTGAGAGAGGACATCTCGGATTTGCTGTTCGCCTTGGGTGGCATTGGTGACCATTACGTCCAGGCGATCGCCAAAGGTCTGAATATCCACAATCTGCTGACCGCTGTTGTTCAAAACCGCTTCAGCTTCGATTAGCTTATCCGCCCTGACCTCAATCCGCGCGAGTCCTAAACTGTCTCTTAGTTCGGCAAGGGTGCCAATCTGCTGAATCTCTCCCTCGTAGATTAAGGCAATGCGATTACAGCGCTCGGCTTCATCTAAGTAGGGCGTAGCGGCTACTACGGTGACGCCTTCTGCGGCAACGGCTGCTAGCAAATCCCAAAACTCTCGCCGCGAGACGGGATCGACGCCAGTGGTCGGTTCATCCAACAGCAGCACTTTTGGCTCAGCGACCAGCGCGCAGCAAAGCGCTAGCTTTTGCTTCATACCGCCTGAGAGCTGTCCGGCCAGTCGGTCGGTAAAGCGATGGAGATCGACGCGCCTGAGCAATTCGTCGGAGCGCGTCTTAAATTCGTCTTCAGGTACCTGCCTGAGCCCGGCGCTGTACCGCATATTTTCTGCAATGCTCAAGTCGGCATAGAGCGAGAATTTCTGTGTGACGTAGCCTAAGTCTAACCGCGCCTCGCGGGGCTGAGTGCCCAAAACCATCACCTCTCCCGAGGTCGATTCCATGACGCCTGCGAGAATGCCAAACGTAGTTGTTTTACCCGCCCCGTCTGGCCCAATCAGACCGAAGATTTCGCCGCGCTGCACGGTGAAGTCAATGCCTTTGAGCGCTTCGAGCGGGCCGTAGCTTTTGCGCAGATCGTGGACGGCGATCACACTATCCGCCGTTCTTACTTCAGCCGCTGCTGTCAGAGGAGCTACCGTCATTCGTCTACCTGTGACTCATCTAGCAAAATCTCTCCATCGGCTGGCATCCCCGGTTTAGCAAAGCCGTTCGGGTTGTCAATCTCTAGCTTTAGCCCAAACACCTGCGTTACCCGGTCGTCTTGAAAGTAGATATTTTCTGGCGTGAAGGAAGCTTCGGTATCAATGGCTGTCACTGTTGCCGCTAGGGGCTGCTCCGGCGCAGAGTCTAAAAATACCTGCGCAGCTTGCCCTACGCGCACGTCACCCACTTCGCCTTCGGGAATGTAGCCGCGCAGATAAACATCTTCCAGGTTAACCACCGTGAGAATCGTCGTTCCTGGCGATATCACTTCGCCGGGTTCCACTGTGCGGGTGAGCACAACCCCATCAATCGGACTTTTAATCTCTAGATCGCTGAGCCGGGCTGCAATCTCGGTCTGAGCGGCCTGAGCCTGCTCCAGGTCTGCTTGGGCGGCGGCTAGCTGCGCTTGAGCTTGGGCCTGCTGCTTTTGAGTGCGGTTGACCTGAGTAGCGCGAATGTCTGGATTGAGCTGGCTGGTTTCAGATTGGGTCAGTGCGCCCTGGGCGGCGGCGACCTGTTGGCGGGCAGCGGCGACGGCAGCTTGGCGGGCCGACAGCGTGTCTTGAGCGGTTTTAAACTGAGTTTGTACCTGGTCGAACTGCTGCTGAGAGATTGCGCCTTGCGAGACCAGAGTGGAGAAGCGATCGCGGTCAGCGCTGGCCAGCTCCAGAGCTGACTGGGCTTCCTGGGCCTGCGCTTGGGCTGACGAAAGCTGCGCCTGCGCTGTCGCCACCGTCGCCTCCGCTTGACTAACCCGGCCAGCGGTATCTCCCTGAGACTGCTCCAGCGTGAGCCGCGCCTCCTGCACCTGACTTTCTACCACATCCACCTGAAGCCCGGCCTGCGTTACCTGCTGCTGAGCGGCATTGACCTGAGCTTTGGCGGCTTCTAGCTGAGCCTTCAGCTCTTGATCCTCCAATCGGGCAACCACCTGTCCCTGTTTAACCAGGTCGCCCTCACGCACTGCAATCGACTCAATTTTTCCGCCGACCTTAGCACCCAAATCGCTCTCATAGCTTTCAATTCTTCCGCTCAGCGCGATCGCGTCGTCGTCAGGCCGACTCAGCCAATAGTAAAGGCCAAACCCGGCTGCAACCACTAGCAGCCCTAGCGGAATCAGCAGCCGCAGTTTTTTCTTCAGGCCGCCCTTCTCTTCGGCCTTCTGTCCGGTTTTTTGTCCGGAAGGCGGCTCGGCCTGTTTGGAATCGGGGTGAGTTGGAACCAGCTGTGTCATGGCAAAAGGCTCGTCACAAAGAGAGATACAGCAACTATACTATACGGTGTAGTATGTGAGCAGTTTTGTCCAGCTTCCTCAGGCAGATTTCTCTTTGCCGCTTTAGGACACTGAATTTTAAGCGAGTTGATTTATGAGTACAGCCTCAGCAAGTTCTGTTTCCACGCAGCTCAAGCAAACGCAGATTTTGCAGGGGGCGCTGACAATCTTTTTGCAGCAGGGCTACGAGGGTACCAGCATGGACCGCGTTGCGGCAGCAGCAGGCGTTTCAAAAATCACCATCTACAAACACTTTCAAGATAAAGCAGGTCTTTTTACAGCGCTGATTAAGCAGGTTACCTCACAGCGATTTGAAGCTGTGTTTGGTTCTCTTTCTCTAGAAGAGCCGCCCGCTGTAGTGCTCCGTCAGGTCGCTACAAATTTGCTAGATATGCTGGCTGTTGACGATGAATATCTCGCCTTTTTGCGACTGATCATCGGCGAGTCAGGGCGATTTCCAGCTTTAGCTCAGCTATTTTTCAGAGCGCTGCCACAGCGGGTTTGGGGCTTTCTCGGTGAATATTTTGAATTGCACCCCGAACTCAACCACACCAATCCTGAGGCCACCGCCCGAATTTTTATGGGTACGCTGATGAGCTATGTGCTCACTCAAAAGCTTCTACACGGGCAAGACATTCTGCC
>JBBSNR010000256.1:0-4887 GCA_038260635.1 Phormidesmidales cyanobacterium | reverse complement strand
GTATCAGAGCAGGTCTACCAAACGACCGTCTTAGTCGGTCTCTTCATCCTGCTGCTGCTCAGTGCGCTAATCTTTTTACTGTGGCGACATCTGACGGTTCATAGCCGAGATAATGCGGCGATCGCGGAGCAAGCCGAACGGCTGCGGATTACCCTGGCGAGCATCGGCGATGCGGTGATTACTACCGATGCCGAGGGCCAAATTACCAATATGAATGCCGTTGCTGAGTTACTCACCGGGTGGTCGCTTAGCGAAGCGACCGGTCAACCGCTGCCTGGCGTCTTTCGCATTATCAGTGAAGACACTCGCCAAACTGTCAGCAGTCCGGCTATCAGAGCTTTGACAGAAGGCACTATTGTTGGCCTGGCCAACCACACCCTGTTAATTGCTAAAGACGGCACAGAGCGCCCGATTGACGACAGCGCTGCCCCGATTCGCTCGGTCAAAGGCGAGATTGTGGGCTGCGTGCTGGTGTTTAGAGATGTGAGCGATCGCCGCCAGCAAGAAAACCAACTGCGAAACCAGCAAGAACGCTTGGAGCTAGCGCTTTCTGCTGCTGATTCAGGCCAGTGGGATCTAAATCTGATTGACGGTGCAGCCTATCGCAATCTGCGGCACGACCAAATTTTTGGCTACGACTCGCTGCTGCCTGAATGGACCTATGACATATTTTTAGAACATGTGCTACCGGCAGATCGGCCTTTGGTGGATCAGACATTTCAGCAGGCGATCACAGGAGGTACCTCCTGGGACTGCGAATGCCGAATTCGCACGGCAAAGGGCACAGAGCGCTGGGTATGGGTGAAAGGAAAAGTTCAACAGAATGCCGATGGCCAAAATGAGCGGATGCTCGGGCTCGTAAGCGACATCACCAGTCGCAAGCAAGTGGAGACAGAAATTCAACAGGCCCGCTCTCGGCTAGCCTCAATACTAGCGGCTAGCGAGATTGGTACCTGGGAGCTAGACGTTGCCAGCGGGACCGTTCAAAGCGATCTCAACATGGCGAAGATGTTCGGTCTGACGCCCGCCGCTGCTGCTGTTGCTCCCAGGCAAGTTTACAGAGATGTTATCTACCCAGATGACCTAGAACGAGTGACGGCAATCGTTGAGCAGTCACTGGCAACGGGTGAAGACTACGAGATTAAGTACCGTATCACTAAGCCTGAGAGCACAGTTCGCTGGGTGATCGCTCGCGGACGGATTGAGCAAGACGACTTTGGTCAGGCGGTTCGGGTATCGGGCGTTGTCGTTGACATTACCGCCCAGCGAGAGGCCGAAGAGCAGCTGCGAGAGAGCGAAGCTCGATTTCGGCAGCTAGCCGATGTCATGCCGCAGATTGTTTGGATCACCGGGCCCGACGGTTTGAACGAGTACTACAATCGCCGCTGGTATGACTATACAGGCGGCACCTCAGAAGAAGGTATGGGCGACCAGTGGAGTACTCCGGTTCATCCAGAAGACAAGCCGCGCACGACTGATCAGTGGAACACCTGCGTGCGCACAGGAGAACCCTACGAGATTGAGTATCGCTTTCGGTCAAAGACAGGAGAATATCGCTGGTTTTTAGTGCGAGCTTTGCCCGTGCGAAACGAGGCTGGGCAAATTGTGCAGTGGTTTGGCACCTCTACCGACATTGAAGACTTCAAGCGCGCCGAAGAAGACCGGAAAAACTTTGTGCGCATGGCTGACAACAGCACCGAATTTATCGGGATGCATGACTTGTCGGGAATGCCGTTTTACATCAATCCAGCCGGACTCGAAAAGCTAGGCATTGACAGTATGGCAGCCGCCCGTCAGCTCGATTTCGGTGAAGATTTCTTCTTTCCCGAAGATCGAGAGCAGATTGTCAACAAATTTTTACCGGCTGTCTTACAAAACGGCACGGGGACAACCGAGGTGCGGTTTCGTCACTTTAAGACTGGCGCAGCGCTGTGGATGGTGTATAACGTTACTGCTCTGGTCGATGAACAGAATCGACCTGTAGGCTTTGCGACTATCAGCCAGGATATTACTGACAGGCGGCACCTGGAAGAGAACCTGCGACACTTAGCCGCTGACCTGTCTGACGCAGGACGGCGAAAAGACGAGTTTTTAGCCACGCTAGCTCACGAGCTGCGCAACCCGCTGGCCCCCATCCGCAACGGTCTGCAAATTATGCGGTTGTCTGGTAACGACACCGAAGCCGCCGAGCGAGTCCGCACCATGATGGAGCGACAGCTTAACCAAATGGTCAGGCTAGTAGACGATTTGCTAGATGTCAGCCGGATCAGTCGCGGTAAAGTAGCGCTCCGCCGTGAGCGGATTGAGCTAGCCGCCATCATTGAACAAGCCGTTGAAACCAGTCGGCCCAGCATTGAGTTGGCCCGGCATGAGCTGACGGTAGCGCTACCGTCGCAGCCGGTATATCTGCACGCTGACCCGGTGCGGTTAATTCAGGTATTTAGCAATCTGTTGAATAATGCCAGCAAGTATA
This sequence comes from Phormidesmidales cyanobacterium, assembly GCA_038260635.1. GTDB lineage: Bacteria > Cyanobacteriota > Cyanobacteriia > Phormidesmidales > Phormidesmidaceae > Phormidesmis. The sequence continues at coordinate 2,414 of JBBSNR010000256.1, read as the reverse complement.
GCGAGCCAGCCGGACAAATTGTCGTGAGCGCCAAGCAACAGCAGCAGCAGGTGGCTATATCGGTTAAAGACACTGGCATTGGAATCTCCGCTGAGATGCTGCCTAGAGTGTTTGGCCTGTTTACTCAGGTCGATGGGGCACTGGAGCGAGCTTCTGGGGGCGAAGCGGCCTCGGAGACGGGTGGTCTAGGCATTGGTCTTACCCTGGTCAAGCAGCTGGTCGAGATGCACGGCGGTACGGTTAGTGCTTTGAGCGAAGGGCTAGGTCAGGGCAGTGAATTTGTTGTGCGGCTGCCTGTGGCCGCTGCCCCCTCACGTCAGCTAGAGCCTATCGCCAGCGAGCCCGCTGAGACGGGTACCCGGCGCATTCTAATTGTCGATGACAATGAAGACTCGGCCCTATCGCTGGCAATGCTGTTTGAAATCACTGGGGATGAAACGCAGACTGCACACGACGGCCTGGCAGCGGTAGAAGCTGCCGCCGCTTTCCGGCCCGATGTGGTGCTACTCGATATTGGTTTGCCCGGTCTGAACGGTTACGAGGCTGCGCGAGCCATTCGAGAGCAGCCCTGGGGTGAGGGGATGATTTTGGTTGCGTTAACCGGCTGGGGACAGGCAGAAGACCGGCGCAAATCGACCGAGGCTGGGTTTGATGCGCATATGGTCAAGCCGATAGAGCATGACCATCTTTTGCAGCTGTTGAGTGAGCTGATGGCGTAGAGCGACCCATTTTACTACTGATTTTTGAGAGTTGTTGCTTCGAGAGCTATTCAGTATCTCTCTGGTAAGCGATCTCTCCTAAAATGTAGGTTGCCTGAACTGAGCGATCATCTCCCATCATCATCAGCGAAAAGACCCGGTCTGCTAATTCGCTCAGCGTGACAGCGCTAGCGGCAGGATTGCGAAAGGCCATTAGCGGCGTGGCCCGCGAGTCGAGCACGATAAAGTCTGCTTCTTTACCCACCTCAAAATTACCCAAGGTATCTTCCAGATAGAGCGATCGCGCACCGCCCAGTGTCGCTAAAAATAGAGCCTTAAAAGGAGATAGCTTTTGTTGACGCAGCTGAGCAACTTTGTAGGCTTCATTGGCGGTTTGCAAGAGTGAAAAGCTGGTACCAGCCCCTACGTCTGTTCCTAAGCCTACTTTGACCGGGTACTCTGCTGATTTTGCCTGTTCTATTTTAAAGAGACCGCTGCCGAGGAACAGGTTTGAAGTGGGGCAGAAGGCGATCGCGCTGCCCGTTTCCGAAAGCCGCTGAAATTCGGCATCCGTTAAATGCACGCCGTGTGCAAAAACAGATCGTTCCTTCACCAGTCCCGCCTGATCGTACGCATCTAAATAGCCCTCGCAGCTTGGGAAAAGCTCTTTCACCCAGGCCACTTCATTCACATTCTCCGAGATATGCGTGTGCATGTACACATCTGGAAATTCTTTTAGCAGCTCTCCGGCTTTGCGCAGCTGCTCATCGGTAGAGGTGATCGCAAATCGAGGCGTAACTGCGTAGCGCAAGCGTCCTTTCTTATGCCACTTTTGAATTAAAGCTTTGGTCTCCTGATAGGCAGATTCTGCGGTGTCACAGAGATACTCTGGGGCATTGCGATCCATCATTACTTTGCCCGCAATCATGCAGAGCTGACGCCGCTCTGCCGCCTCAAAAAAAGCCTCTACCGACTGCGGAAAGACGGCTGCAAACACCAGCGCCGTAGTCGTGCCGTTGCTCAGCAGCTGATCTAAAAAGATCTCAGCGACTTTCTCAGCATAGGCTTCATCTTGAAACTTGCCCTCAGTGGGGAAAACATACTGGCTTAGCCATTCCAGCAGCTGTTCCCCATAAGCCGCAATCATCTCAGTCTGGGGATAGTGAATATGGGTGTCGATAAATCCCGGCATAATCAGCCGCTCAGTATAGACCGTAGTGGGCAAGTCCCCATATTCACTTTGCAGATCGGCGTAAGCGCCAAATGCCTTGATTTTGCCGCCATCGAGCACCAGCAGTCCGTCTGCCAGGTAGCGGGCGCTCTCTTCTTCGGGGGCGTAAAAAGGATCGTCTACAAAATCTAAAAACGATCCGCGAATGGCCTTGAGCGCAGGCCGATCTGATTGACTGGGTTGAGAGATCATCGGCTGAGGCTATTGCTTTTTCTGATAGGACTGCTCTTGCTGGGCGTATTGCTTATCATCCGACTGGTTTGACTGCTTCTCCTGGGGTTTAGCCTGATTTGTTTGCTTGTCAGTGTAGCTGTAGTCAGTAGATTCTTGCTTTTTGTCGTACTCTGCCTGACCGGTGTAAGACTGCTCTGCTTGAGCTGAGCTGTAGTCTTGAGTGGCGGCTGTTGCAGGTAGCGGCGACCCGATGAGCGTACCTACGGTGAGAAATGTAACGACAACTGCAATTAATAATCGACGAATCACTT
>JBBSNR010000255.1:0-4921 GCA_038260635.1 Phormidesmidales cyanobacterium | reverse complement strand
ATGGACAGGTACCCGTGTCGATCTCATCTTTGGGTCGAACTCTCAGCTGAGAGCGATCGCAGAAGTCTATGGCTGTGCGGACTCGCAGCCGAAGTTCGTGCATGACTTTGTGGCAGCGTGGGACAAGGTGATGAACCTTGACCGCTTCGATGTGAAAGCGTGAGGGTTTGGTAGCCGTTAGCCAGGGTCATCTTGCTGGGAGGCTGAGGAAGAAACTTCGGCCTTCCAGTTTCGCTGAATCCGTAAATTTAGATATACGGCAGAGTGCGATACATACTCGCAGAGAAGGCCACGCCTAGGCCCTCTGCTTCATGAAAGATGGACTTACCGGGGCGATCGCAGGCCACTGCTGCGAATAAGTTCTCCTAGCTTCATGAGTGCTTCACATCATGTCCCAGCGATCAGCGCAAACCATAAAGTTTTCATGAAGTGCACAGCGGTTTAAATCTTGCATCAGTGCTTCCTCGTACTGGATTTGGACGACTCAGTCTATTTACCCAAAATAGGACCACTTTTCATGAATATGAACAAGCTTGCGCTCATTCTATTGTCAGCTGCTACGTCAGTGGGTGCCCTGCTGTCGGTTGCCCCTGCGGCATCGGCGGCCACAATTCGGGCATTTGGCCTGACCGATAGCAACCGGCTACTGTCCTTCGATCTTGACGACCCGACGAAAACGAAATCAGTGGCTGTGAGCGGTGTTAACGGCACGCTCTTAGGGGTTGATTTTCGCCCTGCTAACGGTAAGCTATACAGCGTCTCTAGCACCAATGATGTCTACACTATCGATACCAACACAGGCGCTGCTACTTTAGAAAGCACGCTTTCGCCGCTCTCATTTGCTGGCGGGCAAATATCGGGCTTTGATTTCAATCCAGCCGCTGACCGCCTACGTCTTGAGGGCAGCAACGATCAGAACTTTCGGATCAACGTAGATACGGGGGCGATCGCTGACTTTGATCTCAACACCCCTGGCGTTCAGCCCGACGGCACGCTGGCCTACGCCTTGAGCGACACCAACGCTGGCGCTGATCCAAACATCACCGCCGTAGGCTACACCAACTCCTTTCCGGGTGCCCCCGCAGGCCGCAGTACTCAGCTCTACGGCATTGACTTTGTCCTAGACACCTTGGTACTCCAAAACCCACCTAACGATGGAACGCTCAACACTATCGGCTCTCTGGGCTTCGACTTTGATGAAGTGGGCGGCTTTGACATCTTTTCACCGAGCAGCGGCAATAACACTGCCTATGCAGCGTCCGGCGGCAGTTTCTATGGTATTGACTTGGCCACTGGCGCAGCCACAAACCTCAGCACTATTGGTGACGGGAATACTCGGTTGGTAGGTTTGACAACCGCTCAGGTACCCGAACCGACTGCTGTTGTGGCGCTAGTTGGCTTCGGCGTCGTTGCCTTCCGCAGCCGTCGCCGTCAAACTACCTGATCGTGACGACTGGTCTATTCTGTTAGCCAATAGCCAACAATTGCTCTGCTATCTGACTCTTGATAGAGCTTTGGTAACAGAGCAATCATTCTTCTGCCTGATTCTTCATAGGATTCGGCGGCATACTAATTGTCATATAGCAAAGTAAGGATGCGTTCTTACTTTGCGAGTCGAGTTGCTTGTTGTCACATAACGGTTTCAGCCGATAAAAGTGTCCTAAGCAACTCGACAGGAGCTATAGAGCCAAAGATATTAACTCAGATATTCTTCGAACGTGAGTTTAGTGGCAGCGGTCATCAGACTATTCGCACGCTACATTCTTTTTAGGATACAAGCATTTATTGAGTATCATTTCATTTAGGAGACTCGGCAAGGCAGCAGCGTGGCTATGAGTAAAACCTACCTGATAGACTTCAATGCCTGGACTGACCAGACGGCTCAACTGCTAAGAGCAGGGCGCTGGGCAGAGATAGACATTGAGCATTTGATCGGGGAAATTGAAGATTTGGGGAAGCGCGATTCTCCACGGAGAGGCTTCGCCGACGCAGGGCCATCACCAGCCAGCTCATCCGCCTGCTGCTGCATTTACTCAAATGGCAATATCAGCCCGAACGCCGCACCGATAGCTGGCTAGACTCCATTACCGATGCGCGTATTCAGATTGAGCTGGCCCTGGAAGACAGCCCTAGCTTGAAAAATTACCTAGTAGAATAGGTGGAAACCAGCTACCAAAGGGCGCTGCGTCAGGCAGTTAGACAGACATCGCTAGATATTGTCAGGTTTCCTCAGAGTTGCCCCTATCTTTTGAAGCAGGTCTTAGACGAGTCCTGGTTAGCATCGGCTGTGAGCTAATACTGTGAGCCGGTATTAGGCAGTTACTAAAGAGGTCTGCCGAACCAGTGCGTAGCCATATTTGCGAATGTGTCAATTGTTTCTCAGGAAATCATCACAATTACGTAAAAAGGTCGTGACAAAAGGGGTTGCTGCTTTTAGGCTTTAAGTGGTTGGTTAACAAGTGGCTGCATTAAAAAGCACATCCGGAGTTTTATCCTAAGCTTTTGGAATTACTTCTGAAGTTACCCAATACCAGCTCTGATCGCCCGTCAGATTGTGTCGCCCCACGCTAACGCCCATGAGCACGACTCAACCGCTCGATCAAAAATTTATTATCTTGTGGGCGGTGGCGACTGCGTTGACGCTAGCAGTTGCCTCCATAGCCGCGCCCGCACTCTCCCCGCTGTGGCTGAGCATCGGTCAGTGGATAGTCTTGCAGCGATACATGTCCAGGGCGTGGCAGTGGCTGTTGGCAACGGTGATTGGCGGCTATTTGGCATTTGCCGTATTGTTCTTTTTTGCAATGCTGCTAGGGGCGTATTTAGATTCAAGCTATATGGTGAAAAATAACTGGGTCGATGATGTGAGCGTCTTGTCGATATTGCTGAGTGCCTTTCTGGTGGCAGGCGCAATCCGCAGCAGCGTTCAGTGTTTGGCCCTGGCTAGCCGCACCGTGCGCTACAGACAGTGGATTTGGGCAGGCGCGATCGCCACCGTCGTCAGCCTGACAACAGCCGTTATCTTGGCCCATACGCTACTGCCGCTCAGCTTCGAACTCTCCGGCACCATCAGCAAGCTACCCCTCGGGTGGATGGCCGTCTGGGGGCTGGGCGGGCTGCTCGGCGGCTGGATCGAGGCGCGATCGCTCTCACGGATTTTCTCGTAGCGCTATGGCTGACCCGCCCAAAGACCGCACCGCCCCAGCAAAAGAGACCGACTGGCGAAAAATCGCGGCGAAAAATCCAAACAACTTAAATCAGCGACGGCTGAGGAGGGTTGCGCAAGTGCTGAAGCAATCCGGGGCCAAGCGAGTGATCGATCTGGGCTGTGGTGAGGGGGCTTTGTTGCGATCGCTCAGCCAAGACCCCTCATTTGAGCAATTAACCGGCATCGATAGCTCTTCTAGTGCTTTAGCGATCGCCCAAAAACAGACAGCATCCGATGACCTTCCCGCCCATCAGCAAGCGCGCATTCAGTTCATTCAAGGGTCTTTACTCCGCCCGGACCCACGTTTACAAGGCTACGATGCGGCGGCGCTCGTAGAAGTCATTGAGCATATAGAACCCGACCAAATTGCTGCTTTAGAACAGGTTGTATTTGAATTTGCGCAACCGCAGACGGTAATTGTGACCACGCCAAATATTGAATACAACGTTTTATACCCCATCCCGCCCGGTCAGCTGCGCGACCCGGATCACCGCTTTGAATGGACTCGGCAAATGTTTCAACAATGGGCTGAGCAGGCTGCCCAAAAATACGGCTACACAGTCGAGCTGAAAGGCATCGGCGACGAATTTTACGATCTGGGCACCCCGACTCAAATGGGGATATTCCGCAAGATTGGCCGATAAATCTGACTGGGCTGAGAGGTTGTATGAGAAGTGTCAAACTCACTGTACGGGCCCCTTTGAAAGACCAAAATGCTATCCCTTGGCATCAAAGTGGGTTTCCCCAGAATTGGGGGACTGTAGAGCTTGCTCTTCTCTCAGAGTGGGGGCCATACAGTGACTATTGACACCTTTAAAGCACCCTCTGACTGGCCGGTCTAGTGAACAAAGCAGTGCTACAGCACTAATCAAAATAAATTGATGAGAAGATAGAAAAGCGTCACCCGCTGACCATCTGCTGACATCCATCTGCTGACATAGAGGCTACCGATGAAATCTGGGAGCAAGTACTATCCGCTCTATGACTATCTACGGCGCTGCGATGCCGCTCATGAGGCTGAAGGCACTGGCTCAGCAGCTGACGCCGCGATCAGCCTCACGCTAGCCGAGCTAGAGCGCATTATTCAAAGCCCTTTACCCGCTTCAGCTCGCCGCCGTGCCTGGTGGAGCAATCGCGATACGCCCGGCGCTTTACAGGCTGCCGCCTGGGTCCGAGCAGGCTACCACGTCGAAACTATCGATTTTGAGCAGCAGCGGGTCACCTTTCGCAAATTTCAGGCTGAATACACCGTTCAGCGCGTAGACGATGCCATTTTATGGAATCAGAGCGCTATTCGGGCGTTGCGAAAACACATGAGCCTCACCCAGGCAAAATTTGCTCAGGAGCTGGGAGTGCGCCGCCAGACAGTGAGCGAATGGGAAAATGGCGTTTACGAACCCGACCGCTCAACCGCCAAGCACTTAGAGCGCATTGCTGAGCAGCGAGGGTTTGACTCGTAAACGTTCATTGACATTTGTCCGCTAAGCGTGCGATTATGAGAGGAGTAAATGTTCAGCCGAACCCCATGCACGCCCACAATTTTCTTGAAAGCAGTCTACCGACTCAAGTCACCGATCAGCCCGATGAACTGTCCGCCATGCCAACGCTATCTCAAGCTGCCGGAGATCCGCTGAGGCATATTCTACTAGGGAGCGCAGGCGGGGTGCAGCAGACCATCCATCTCTTGCACACGCTGCGATATGCCGAGACCGTTTT
>JBBSNR010000254.1:0-4961 GCA_038260635.1 Phormidesmidales cyanobacterium | reverse complement strand
GCAGAGACGTCAAGATCCAGCTGTTTCTACGCTTAAAAATTTTCCAGGCTAGCCTGCATAACTCCTGCGTCATCATTCAGAATAAAGTGACGCTGTCGCTTTGACAACATAAGCCTCAATGATTGTCATTAATATAGGTCATCATTAAAACTTATGAAGAGAACGTTGCTATTTGTGTTGAAAAGTGAATTTGAGTTAACCGATGTAAGAGGCACAGCAAGGCGATGAGAAGGGTTCACCGCTCAGGTAAGATGGAATTCTGAGAATGATGAAATGCTCATGCGATCGCTCGTCTCTCATAAAAGTTTGAGTTTGGAAAAAGTCTAAGTCTATTAGAGTTTGCGCTGTCGTCTTTGCCGGGTCACCGCCCCTTAGTCAACTTGATTCCTTCCCCTTTCGGCTCCAAGTTATCTTCAGTTTTAGCCGCGCTATCGGCGTGATAGAAAGCGAAATGTTGCCAGGACTGAGGTCAGCCATTGTTTTTGAAATTTTGAAATGTCAGTAACGCAGTTTTTGATTCAATGGAGCTGGCTGATTCCCCTGTATGGACTGTTGGGAGCTTTGCTGGCATTGCCCTGGGCTACCCGGCTAATCCGCCAGACCGGACCTCGGCCAGCCATGTATGTCAATGTCCTAATGACGGTGCTGGCCTCTCTTCACGGCCTGCTGCTGCTACAGGCAATCTGGAATACCGGCAGCCAAGAAGTCAGCTTCGAATGGCTTGAGGTAGCTGGGCTCAATCTCTCTGTTTCGCTAGATCTTTCGGCAGTCAACCTGATCTTTTTAGAGCTGACCGTTGGGCTAAGTTTGCTCGCTCAGATCTACGGCATGGGGTACCTGGAGAAAGACTGGGCTCTGGCTCGATTCTTCGCCTTGATGGGATTTTTTGAGGGGGCGATCAGCGGCATCGTCTTGAGCAGTTCTCTGTTTTCGACCTATTTTTTGTTGGAGATGCTAACGCTCTCAACCTACCTGATTGTGGGCTTTTGGTACGCTCAGCCGCTGGTGGTAACGGCGGCGCGCGATGCTTTTTTGACTAAGCGAGTCGGCGATGTGCTCTTGCTGATGGGGCTAGTGGCCCTGAGTACTTACGCCGGTAGCCTCCGATTTGACGATCTTTACGTCTGGGTGAAGACCGCTGACCTGGCTCCGGCGACGGCGACTTTAATGGGGCTGGCGCTGATTGCTGGCCCGACGGGTAAGTGCGCTCAGTTTCCGCTTCATCTGTGGCTAGATGAAGCCATGGAAGGCCCGAGCCCCGCGTCTATTTTGCGAAACTCCGTGGTGGTTACCTGCGGCGCTTACGTATTGATCAAGATTCAGCCAGTGGTGGTGCTCTCGCCGATCACGCTCGATGTGCTGATTGCGATTGGCGCAGTTACGGCTATCGGCGCGGCGCTGGTTTCCCTGGCGCAAATCGACTTTAAACGATCCTTCTCGTATTCCACCAGTGCCTACGTGGGTCTAGTCTTTATCGCAGTTGGCACAGAGTGGCCGGGGGTGGCTCTGACGCTGCTCTTTACCCATGCGGTTGCAAAGGCGCTGATTTTCATGAGTATCGGCGCAGTCGTTTTTACCACCAACAACCAAGACCTGACGGAGCTAGGCGGAATTTGGTCACGGATGCCAGCGACGACTCTGGCCTATCTGACGGGTGCGCTTGGATTAACAGGCGTGCTGCCTTTTGGCTGCTTTTGGTCGTTTTGCTTGGGGATAGATTTTTTGTGGCAGGAGCATCCGGTGCTGGTGGGAGTATTTCTCCTAGTGAACTTTTTGACGACGCTGAATCTGGTGAGAGTGTTTCGACTGGTGTTCTTGGGCAAGCCGCAGCCGAAGACCCGCCGGACGCCGGAGGTGGGTTGGCTGATGGCGCTGCCGATGGTGATCCTCTCAGTGTTTGTGCTAGTGCTGCCGCTGCTGATGGCGCGGATGTCGCTGCTGCCGCCGCTGGAGTATTTTAATTTGCCTGCGGTGCTGCTGCTGGTCGGCTCTGGTCTACTCGGAACGGGGCTGGGCTTCTACCTGCCGCTGAACCGGGCGTGGTCTCAGTCGAGTTTGGCTCCGCTGCGGGTGTTGCAAGATTTGCTGGGCAATGACTTTTACACCGGGCGGCTGTACGAGGGTACGGTGGTGCGGCTGGTAGCGTGGCTCTCGGATGTGAGTAGCTGGATGGATCGCTATGTGGTGGATGGGGCGGTGAACTTTGTCGGAGCGGCGTCGCTGCTGGGAGGTGAAGGGCTGAAATATAGTGCGTCGGGGCGATCGCAAAACTACATTCTGACCATTGTGTTCGGCGTCGGGCTACTGGTGCTGATGACAACCTGGGCGCTGTGGTAACGCAACAAATAAGGATACGAGGAAAACTGTGATACTGAGTGCGCTGCTGTTTATCCCCCTGGTGGGGGCGCTGCTGATCAGCCTCTGGCCAAGGTCATTGGAATCTGCTCAGGCCCGGTTAGGGGCGCTGATTACCCTGGGAGTGACGCTGGCTCTGTCCGTTTATTTAGTCAGTCAGTTTGACATTGAGAATCCGGGTTTTCAGTTCGTTGAGCAGTTTAGCTGGGTGGAGGCGCTCGGGCTTAGCTACCGGCTGGGCGTAGACGGGATTGCGCTGCCGCTGGTGGTGATGAACAGCCTGCTGAGCTTTGTGGCGGTTTACATCAGCAGCAATATAAAGCGGCCTCGGCTGTACTATCCGCTGCTGCTGGTGATTGCTAGCGCGGTGGCCGGGGCTTTTCTGGCGCAAAATCTGCTGCTGTTTTTTCTGTTTTACGAGCTGGAGCTGATTCCGCTGTATCTGCTGATTGCCATTTGGGGCGGCGCGCGCCGGGGCTATGCGGCGACCAAGTTTTTAATCTATACGGCGTTCTCTGGCATTTTGATTTTGGCGGCTTTTCTGGGGCTGGTCTTTTTGTCGGGTACAGGCAGCTTTGACTACGACCCGGCCCTCGCTCAGGGGTTAACGCTGGTGCAGCAAACGGTGCTGATGGGGGCGCTGCTGATTGGCTTTGGCATCAAAATTCCGCTGGTGCCGTTTCACACCTGGCTACCGGACGCTCATGTAGAGGCTTCGACGCCGGTTTCGGTGCTGCTAGCCGGGGTGCTGCTAAAGCTGGGCACCTATGGAATGCTGCGCTTTTGCGTCGGGCTGTTTCCGGCTGCCTGGCTCGATCTGTCGCCGCTGTTGGCCTGGTGGGCGGTGGTGAGCGTGCTGTATGGGTCGCTGGCGGCGATCGCCCAAACCGACATGAAAAAAATGGTGGCCTACAGCTCTGTCGGTCACATGGGCTATATCTTGCTGGCGGCGGCGGCGGCGACGCCGCTGAGCATTCTGGGCACGGTTTTTCAGATGGTGAGCCACGGGCTGATTTCAGCGCTGATGTTTTTGCTGGTCGGCGTCGTCTATAAAAAAACCGGTACCCGCGATCTGACCGTGCTGCGCGGCCTATTAGCGCCCGAGCGCGGCCTGCCTTTTATTGGCTCCCTGATGGTGCTAGGCGCGATGGCTAGCGCGGGTATTCCGGGGATGGTGGGCTTTATTTCGGAATTTATCGTGTTTCGCGGCAGCTTTGAGACCCGCGCCCCTCAGACGCTATTGTGTATAGTAGGTTCCGGTCTGACGGCGGTGTATTTTTTGCTGATGATCAACCGGGCATTTTTTGGCCGACTGGCGGTCAAACCGGCTAGGCTCGGCGTCCCGGTAGATACCGAGCTGCCGGGGGTGAAGTGGCGTGATCGCGCACCGGCTTTGGCGCTGGTGCTGCTGATTTTCGCCTTTGGCCTCCAGCCAGAATGGATCACCCGCTGGATGGAATCGACCACCACCGCCTTTACACCAGTTTCTGAAACGATTGTCCTGACGGTTGCACCGGTGCCCGCCGTCAGGGCTGCTGTCATTCTGCAATAGCATTTCAACCACTGACCGGCTGTCCTACGCAAGCACGCTCGCTATGACTCCATCTTCTGCTAAGCAGACTAAGCTCGCTCCTATCTACTCTGCCGCAGACTACGTACAGCGCCTGCTAGCAGGAAAAACTTTACTGCCCGACACGCCTGAAAATCTAAAAGAAGTGGTGGGCGTGCTGGATACTTACGGCATTGTGCTAGATGCTTACGCCGTCAATTTAACCTACATTGCCGAGCATCAGTTCTTAGTGCTGTTTCCGCTGTTTAAATATTTCAACGGTGAAGTGACACCCGGCAAAATTGCCAGACATCTCTGGCACGACCGGATCAACTATGAGTATGCCGAATACGTCATGCGCACTATGATCTGGCACGGCGGTGGTGGTCTGGATGACTACTTAGATTCTGACGAATTTTGGGCTTCCTGTAGCCCGGCAATTCAGGCCAGAATCCGGTCTAATCCGCTGCTGCTAACGCTTAACCGATTTTTCCCAGATTATCTGCCAGAACAGGTGCGTCAGCTCGCTTACTACTCAGGTCTAGGCCAGTTTTGGCGAGTGATGAGCGATATGTTTGCCAAGCTAGCTCAGCAGTATAGGCAGGGAAAAATCACCGCGATCGCCGATGTCGTTGAGCTAATTAAGACAGAGCTGGTGGCCAGTGCCGCGCAGCCTATTACCTACGGCGTTACCATTGGCGGCACCCGCTACGACATTATTCCAGAGTCGGCGGGGCTAACCTTTTTGCCCGATACGGCAGTGCCTTACGTAGAGAGTATTTTCATTCGCGGGACGCCGTTTTTTGGCACGGTTTCCTACAACGCTCAGGCCCATCAGGTGCCGATTGACCAGGCTCAGTTTGGCTATGGCGCACTGTTTGCCGACCCGCTGCCGATCGGTGGTGCGGGCATTCCCCCCACTCTGCTGATGCAGGACATGCGCCACTACGTGCCGGACTATCTGCAAGAGATGTATCAGGCGTCGGTGCGCGGTCAAGATGACATTCGGGTGCAGCTCTGCCAGAGCTTTCAAAAGTCGATGTTTTGCGTGACCGAG
>JBBSNR010000253.1:0-4969 GCA_038260635.1 Phormidesmidales cyanobacterium | reverse complement strand
TCCGCTGACGGCTGTGGGCACGTTTGGCCAGCTGCTGGTGCGCCGGTTAGGGCCTGAAGATGCCAACCAGACGGTGGCGACGGGTGTCGTCCGTGAAACAAAACGCCTGCGAGAGCTGGTCACCCACTTTGATCAGGCTGTCGCTATCGGAGATGCTGACCTGGCTGTAGATAGTGCCCCTGCGGCGCTGTTGCCCACCGCTCAGCGGCTGCTTTCACCCCAGCGGGCCGATGGTGCCCTTGGCGGTGCCAGTGACGACTTCAGTCGCGGCAGCACCAGCAGTGCCGGTAGTCCGAGCGATGCCCAGATGGCAGATCAGGCGGTTGATTGGAGCGAGCTAGGGCAGCCGCTGACGCTATCAGCTCAGTATTTGCCAGACATTGTAGAGCCGATCTTGGCGGTGGCAGATATTGTGGCAACCGAAAAAGGCATTGATTTGCAGACTCAGGTGGCAGCCGATACGCCGTCTGTATGGGGAGAAGAAGAGGCGCTCGGAGAAGTGGTGAGCAATCTGGTGGACAATGCAATTAAGTACTCACCAGCGGGGGCGCTGGTGTGGGTGCAAACGGGAGTTAGCCGGGTCAGCGAAGCGGATCACTATCAGGGCATTGTGGTGGGCGATACGGGGGTGGGCATACCGGCTGGTGACCAGGCGCGGCTATTTGAGCGGCACTATCGCGGGGTGCAGGCCCAAGGCGATATTCCGGGGACGGGGTTGGGGTTGGCGATCGCTCAGTCCCTCATGCAAGAAATGCACGGCTTCATTGAGGTGATCAGCCCGGCTACGGGTACGCCCTGGATGCCCAGAGAGGTATCTAAAGAGCGCCAGACCCGCGCTGGACTAGGGACGGTCTTTATCGTCTGGCTGCTAGAGGTGGATAGATCTTAAGACTTATCGGTTTCAGAGGCAGGGCGATCGCCCGAAGCCCGCACCGACATCACTTTGCGCAGTAGGTCAAACCAAAAGCTCGCGCCCATCGACAGGGCCAGACCGGTGACCAGCCAGCCGATCAGCCGCTGCGGAATAAAGGGAATCGGCCAATTGGCTTCGGCCTCCCGTTGAGCCTTGATCACCGCTTCAGTGCGACCAATCGGCAGCGGATATTCGGCCAGGGTCTCGCCTACGGCAGTGCCCACAGAGCGCAGGTCGCCCTTAATGCGCTCCGAAAGTTCGTCGATGGACATGTCTTCTGCCAGGGCTTCGGCGCTATTGATACCGCGTACCTCCATCTGCTCAGCTGTCTGCACAATGCTGTTGCGAATAGCTTGATCGGTGCTCAGTCGCTGAAACATATAGAAGGTGTCGGCATTGAGGGTAAAGGCGATCGCCAGACCAATCAATAGCCCTACCCCTTTCACATTGCGCCGGTAGACGCCGCCCGCTCGTTCCATCCCCCGGTCAAACCAGGCTTCTAATTCAGTTTGCAGCTGCTGTAGCTCAGTGCCCGCACTCAATGCCTGCGCTTCGGCCCGGTTGGCCAGCGTCGCCAGGCTGACTCCTAGCTCAGGCGGAATCACCTCTTGCTGAAGCTTCTCTAGCGCGTTCCACACCGCGCCGCCTTCTCTCTGGGCGAGTTCTACCAGTTCGGCGTAGGTGGGGCTATCGGGATCTAGCAGCGCCGTCAGGTCGGCGAGAGTGGGCCGCAGTCGGGTTAGCAGGGCTTCAGCTTTTTGTTCATTGCCGCTGAGTCGGCTGCGCAAATAGCGAACTCGGCTCAAAAACGACCGTGAAATCGCCGCATCTGGTAGGGACAGCTCTGCGGCCATTGTTTCAAACGCCTCTAGCTGGCTCAGCACCTGATTGAGCGCGGCTTCCAGGGTGACCCGGCGAGCATCGAGACTGGCGGATACCTGAGCGAGCGACTGGTCAAAGTACTCCATTTCGGCGCTCAGGAGGGTCTCATCGCCTAGCTGTGCCCGCAGTTCGGATACTGTGTTGTGCAAGGGTAGCTGCACGTCGGTATGGATGAACTGATTGAAGCGCGATCGCACCAGCACCTGCTGAAATTCTTCCAGTCTTAGCCGCTCTATCAGGCTGGTGGCAAAGGTCTCAGCGGGAATGTAAGACGGGCCACTGGTTTTATTGCCAAACACATTGCGGCTAAAAGTTAAGAGGCGGTAGAGCGCGCCAATCGCGTGCAGGCCGCTGCGCAACCAGCCGGCTATGCGGCCTTGCGCTTCGTAATTCAAATTTGAAATCAACGGACTGTCGTATAGCCGGTCGGCCAGCGTCCTGGCTGCCTGCTGATTTTGCGATCGTTCTTTACCCTTAGCGCCAGTGCTATTACCGACTAGCAGCTGTTCAATAGAGCGCTTTAAGTGCTCCGCTCGCCACTGAAATAGCGCACTCAAAATCTCCTGAATCTCGCTAGCAACCAGACTCAAGGTCAGATAGATAAAAATCAGTCCGATAGCAATCTCTAAAACAATCGGCAAACTCATCGCAGCGAGCCCAAACGCAACACCGATCTACCGTAGACAGGCTGGCTATACCGTACCACCTTACGGCAGCGGTCAAAATCTGGATCAGCGCCTTTGCTGCCACCTTTGAACAGTCGCTTTTAGAGCAGTTAACTATTAGCCGGAGCGCACGGGTAAAACGGTACCGGCCTCAGAGAAAGTATCTATCGTAAGTGCCCACCCAAAGCCAGCCAATATTCAGACAAATACAAAGCCCAGGGACGAATATTGCAGCAGTCAAGCCAACGGAACCTACTGCTTTAAAGGGAAAAAGCCAGCTGGATACAGAGTGCCGTCTGCGATGTTCAGCCAATTGGCTGAACATCGCAGATGGCCCAATCAGCTATTGACCATCGGGCTGCTCTAGCCGTCTTTTAGATCCTCTTCGCTGCTGCCTAGCTGCTTGAGGTGGATGTGCTTACGACCTAACGAAATTTCAAACTCATCGCCCGGTTTGAGCCCCATTTGCTTAGTGTAGGCAGACCCAATCAGCAGGTTGCCATTGGATTGCACCGTAATCCGATAGCTGGCGCTGCGACCGCCCCTGCCGTTGCCGCTTTGGGTACTGTCAATTTGAATGCCCTCGGCTTCAATCAGCGCATTGAGAAACTTCATCATATTGACGCGGGTGACGCCTTTTTTGGTGATGGTGTAGTACCCGCAAGTCTTGGCTTTTTCTTCGCGGCTCAGATGCTCTAGCTCTTTGACCTTTTTGAGCAGCGCTTTACCCGTCAGGGCATCTATGTCTGGATCGTTAACCATTCATTCAAGTCTCTAGACTGACAGCAGACAGTTTAAGTGAGGGAGGCAAGCAATAGGCAAAGCTATTTCTTCGTTCTGTGAGTTAGGTGCAGATTGGGAAATACGTAAAATGCGATTATTCAGGTGCTGTCAAGCCCAGCCATGATTCACATTTTTATAATCAGGGTCTATTATCAAGGCTGGGTTTCTAATATAAAAGCACACTTCTAAACCGGAGTAAATATGTTCAATAAAATGCGTCAGCTGCTGATAAAAAATTGCCCGTATTACTAACATTATTAGTCATAAAATACTCTGAGATTATTGGCAGTTATGAAGCTCACTACTCGCGGTCACTATAGCGTTAAGGCGCTGTTGGATTTGAGCTTGCAGCCAGCGGGGAGTCTGTCTTCAGTCAGCGCGATTGCGGCGCGTCAGCACTTGCCTGCCCCCTATTTAGAAAAGCTTTTGATTGAACTCAGGCGATCGCACATCATCAATTCAGTCCGCGGCGCTCACGGTGGCTACCGGCTAGCCAGACCTGCCGCCCAAATCTCCCTTGGCCAAATCCTAGAGGCCGTCGGCGAATCGGTCACCCCCCTGCCCCAGACAGTGATTTCCCCAGAACAGGCCGAAGACTGGGTAACTTCGATGCTGTGGCAGCGGCTGCACCAAAAGATGAAAGAAGCCTTTTACAGCATCACCCTCGAAGATCTCTATTACGATGCCCGTAGCTGGCAAGCCGCTCAGGGCGAAGGAGCCAGCTTTGTGGTGTGAACAGGTCGTGAGCGGGGCTGTCTTAGTCGCTGCGGCGGGGGTGGATTTTATCGTGGGCGATCCCTGGAGCTGGCCTCACCCTGTGCAGGCGATGGGCAAAGTCATCAGCGCCTACAGCCAAAAGCTAATAGCCGCTCAGCTGCCGCCCAGCGCGATGAAGCTAGCGGGCGTTGCCCTGGCTGGCCTGCTGATTGGCGGCAGTGGGTTGCTGAGCTGGGCCGGATTGTGGGCATTAAGCCTGATTTCACCCTGGTTGGCGGCAGCTGCTGAGGTGATCTTACTGGCCAGCTGCTTTGCCGGGCGCAGCTTACGCCGAGCCTCCGAAGAGGTGCTTCAGCCTTTAGCTGAGGATGATTTGCCCTGTGCTAGGGAATGCCTACAGCGCTATGTAGGCCGAGATACACAGCAGCTCTCAGCCGCAGAGATCTATCGGGCGGTGCTAGAGACCGTCAGCGAAAATGCGATAGATGGGGTGTTAGCGCCGCTGTTTTATGCCTTACTAGGGGCGTCATTGGGATTGGCGGGGCCGGTGGCGATCGCCTACAAAGCTGCCAGCACGCTAGATTCTATGGTGGGCTACCGAACCGCCCCCTATACCGACCTGGGCTGGTTTAGCGCCCAGCTAGAAGACGGCCTGACCTGGCTACCCTGCCGCCTGAGCGTGGTCACGATTGCCCTACTCTCAGGCCGTCCGGGCCACGTCTTAAAAATTTGTCAGCGAGATGCCAGCGCCGACCCCAGCCCCAATGCAGGCTGGAGCGAATGCGCCTATGCCGCTGCTCTGGGCGTTCAGCTCGGTGGCGCTAATGTCTACCGGGGCCAACTCAAGATTAAGCCAAAGCTGGGAGATGCCACTCGGCCCATTACCGCAGCGGTCGTTGATCAGGCGCTGCAACTCACCCGCTGGAGCTTTTTAATCGGTTTGACAGCGGGCATCGGCGGTCTGTTAATCGGCGGTCTGCTGATAGTTTAGGACGGTTCATTTGCCCCG
>JBBSNR010000252.1:0-4969 GCA_038260635.1 Phormidesmidales cyanobacterium | reverse complement strand
GCGATGAAGCAGTCGTCGCCAGTGATGCGATTCTCCTACGGAGAGGCTACGCCAACGCACTCAACAATCTCTTCTATCTCCTTGATTACGGCAACCACCTTCGAGAGCTGCCCAGGCAAAGGACTAATCCTGATATAGAACGCTAAGCGGTAGCCCAGCAAATCGCAGTCTACCTCGATAGTGAAGTTCTGGATGATGCCAGATTCTTTTAGTCGGCGGAGCCTTTCAGAAACACTCGGAGCAGACATATTTGCGGCTCTAGCCAGGTCAGCAACAGAAGTTCTAGCATCGTTGTGCAGAATACGCAGCAACTGGATGTCAACGTCATCCAGCGCGAAATCCGGCATCTGAAGGTATTTCTTCATTATTTCCTACGTTCCTTAGGCGGAAGCTAGTTACTACCTTCCAAACAGCCTGTAAATGCTGAGGAAGCGTCGATAATATTAGCGCATGAAATTACCAAACGCTATCTCAACGCGCGTAAACGCTGCCCCGCCCCACCTCTGGTTTGTGGTCAGCGCCATCTTTCACTATTTAGGCCCATCGTTTGCAGTACTTCTCTTTGCGCACATTGATGTCTTGGGCGTTGCCTGGTTCCGAATTGCGAGTGCTGCGCTCGTCTTTACGCTTTGGACAAAACCCTGGCGAACCTTCCGCGCAGCCAACCGAGAGACCCTGACGCTGTTGCTCCTGCTTGGTGCTTGTCTAGCATTGATGAACAGCGCGTTTTATCTGGCCATTGACCGGCTGCCCTTGAGCTTAGTGGCCACGATGGAGTTTGTCGGCACCATTGCCGTGGCGCTATTTGGGCTGAGGGCAATGCGTAACTATGTGGCGCTGGCCCTAGCAGTGGCAGGCGTCCTGACTCTGATCGATGTGCGCTGGTCTGATGATTGGCTGGGACTCGCCTTTGCCGCTGTCAACGCGCTTCTGTTCATGGCTTACATCATTCTGGGGTACAGAATTTCGCAGCAGGGTGCGGGCGAAGGGGTGGGCAGATTAGGGGCGGCGATGACGGCTGCCTTTGTGTTTATGATACCGATTGGGTTGAGTGATGCGATCGCTGCCTTTCCCAGCCCAATACTCATTTTGGCAGGCATCGGCGTCGGCATAAGTTCCTCAGTTGTCCCCTATGTCTGCGACCAGTTGGCGATGTCTCAACTGCCTCGCAACACCTATGCGCTGCTATTAGCTTTATTGCCTGCCACAGCAACGATCATCGGTGCCATTGTCCTCAGCCAGATTCCAACCCTGAGAGATATCGCTGGCATTTTGCTAGTCATGGTTGGCGTAGCCGTCCATAAGCCTGTTCCACAGGAAGCTTAACGTTTATCCCAAAATCTTCAAAAAGAACGATGGTCAGACCGAATGTCGTCTTTACAGTCGTGATAGAAAACACGTTAAGAAAAATAATGGCCAGCGCAGAGAAAACTGATCCAAAACTTTGGGAAAAGGTAAAGCAGGAATACAAGGAAAGCGATAAGGGCGGCGACCCAGGGCAGTGGTCGGCTCGCAAAGCTCAGCTATCGGTTCAGGAATACAAGCGTAGAGGCGGTGGCTACGCAGATGATGGCATCGACCAGGACGATACAAATTTGCACCAGTGGACAGAAGAAGACTGGGGTACCAAGTCTGGGAATGAAAGCGGTGAGACCGGAGAGCGCTATTTGCCCAAAGCCGTTAGGATGCTGCTCACTGAGGACGAATATCAGCGCTCGACTGCGAAGAAAAAAAGCGACAGTCACCAGGGCGATGAACAGTTCTCTGACCAGCCCGACGATGTGAAGCAAAAAGTCGCAAAGATTAAAGAAAACGGCCCGACCAAAGAAATGCTGATGACTCGCGCTCAGGATCTTGATATTTCTGGACGCTCCAGCATGACTAAAGATGAGCTGCTAGAAGCTATCGAGCAGGCCACCGATGAGAATGGGCGCGCTCAAAATTCTCTGGCCGGACTGCGCAGTCTGACCAAAGAAGAGCTTTATCAAAAAGCGCAAGAGGCCGATATTGAAGGCCGCTCCGACATGACCAAAGAAGAACTGGTCTCTGCTTTGTCCGAGACTGACTAGATGGCTTCAGCAGTAGAGGCTGCTAATTCTTCTAGCCGCTCCTGCTGATCTTGGGTGATACAGGACTGAACGACTGTCTCAATGTCTCCTTCCAGAATGCCGCTGAGACCAAAGTTCTGATTGAGCCGGTGATCGGTCATGCGGTTGTCTTTGTAGTTGTAAGTGCGGATTTTTTCGGAGCGGGAGCCGGAGCCAACTTGCGATCGCCGCATCGAAGTAATCTCTGCCTGCTGCTCAGCGAGCTTCATCTCGTATAGCTTGGCCCGCAAAATCTGCATGGCGCGCTCACGGTTTTGCAGCTGCGATCGCTCCTCCGTACAAAACACCCGAATGCCCGTTGGCTTGTGCATCAGATCAACGGCTGTCTCCACCTTGTTCACATTCTGACCACCCGCACCACCAGACCGGGCCGTCGTCATATCAATATCTTTTGGGTCAATGTGAATTTCCACATCGTCCACTTCCGGCATCACCGCCACTGTCGCCGTAGACGTATGCACTCGTCCGCCCGACTCAGTCATCGGCACCCGCTGCACCCGGTGAACGCCCGACTCAAACTTCAGCTTGCTATAAACCTGGTTGCCCTTCACTTCGATAATGGCTTCTTTCACACCGCCCATATCTGCTCGCGACTCACTGACCAGATTGGCTTTCCAGCCCTGCCCTTCCGCATAGCGACTGTATAGACGCATCAGGTCTCCCGCCCAAATGCCCGCCTCATCGCCGCCCGTCCCCGCACGAATTTCTAACATGATGTTTTTATCATCATTAGGATCTCTGGGCAGCAGCAGCACCTTCAGCCGCTCCTCCAGCATTTCATCCTTTTCTTCTAGCTCAGCGACTTCGAGCCCGGCCATCTCGTGCATTTCTTCGTCGCTGGCCGACTCCTTATACACTTCCTGAGCGCCCTTCAGCTCTTCTTGGAGCTGCTGCCACTGGCGATAGGTCATCACCGTCTCTTCTAAAGAAGCCCGCAGCTTGGCAATTTCTTGAAATTCGTCAGGATTGCTGGCCACATCCGGGTCAGCCATGCGGCGAGTAAGTTCGGTAAAGGTCTGCTCTACCGACGCCAGTTTTTTGAGTAAATAGGGTTCAGCCATCGTCTTAACCAGAATGTATTGATTGTCGCAAAAAAATATCCGAGTGGCCTACCGCCAATATCTGGGGTTTGCCACTCGGAACCGTGTTAAGACTATGGTCGCTACTTTTTAGCGTCGCCGGTATCAGCAGCCTCATCTGTTTGAGAAGACATGCCGTACTTACGCAAGAAGCGCTCAACGCGGCCTTCGGTGTCAATGATTTTTTGCGTGCCAGTGTAGAAAGGGTGATTACCTGACCACACGTCAACACTTAGCTCAGGCTTGGTAGAGCCTACGGTCATCACCTGTTCGCCATTGCAAAAAACTTTGGCCTCAGGGTACCACTTGGGATGAATATCAGCTTTGGGCATTGTTCTAGAGAGAATGAATAGTGTTGATAAAGGTTGGGCTTCGGCTGCGCTCAGCCCACGGGTGGGCGGTTGAGTTGGCTGAAGAGGAAAGATATCGGCATACAGCTGACATGACCGAGCGTAGTCGAACGGCGGCTGAGCGCAGTCGAAGTTACCGCTTCGAGAACTGACCGGCTTTGCGCGCTTTTTTGAGGCCGTACTTTTTACGCTCTTTCTGGCGAGGGTCGCGAGTTAAGTAGCCTTCAGTCTTTAGCGGCATCCGGTTGTCGGGGTCTAGAACACACAAAGCTCTAGCGACGCCCAGCTTGATTGAGTCAGCCTGACCGGTCAGGCCACCACCGCGAACGTTCACAAGAATGTCGTATTCGCTTTCTAGCCCTAAGGTCTCTAAGGGAGCTTTAGCAGCCGTGAGGTAAGCAGCATTGCCCTGAAGGTAATCTTCACCTGGCTTTTTGTTGACGGTGAGTTGTCCGCTACCAGGAATCAGGCGAACCCTCGCGACTGAGGACTTACGGCGGCCTGTGCCCCAGTAGACAGCGCGGTCAGATTGGTCAGCCATGGCTTATTTACCTCCAGTGGTATTAACGGTTAAAGATTCGGGATTTTGGGCAGCGTGAGGGTGCTCGGGCCCAGCGTATACTTTTAGCTTGGTGAAAAGCTGACGGCCTAAGGCGTTTTTAGGCAGCATTCCTTTCACAGCCTTCTCGATAATGCGCTCAGGAATGCGCTTTTGTAGCTGAGCAAAGGTCTCGGTTTTCATGCCGCCGGGCCGACCGGAGTGGCGACGATAGAGCTTTTGAGAACTCTTTTTGCCAGTGACGGCTACTTTTTCAGCGTTGACAACGATTACGAAGTCACCTGTGTCCATATGAGGCGCGTAGTTAGGCTTTTTTTTGCCTCTGAGCACCTGCGCAATTTCAGTCGCCAATCGGCCCAAACGCTGATCGGCGGCATCTACCACATACCAGTCGCGCTCGATTTCTTTTACAGGAGTAAGGGTAGTTTTTGTGGACATAGCGGTTACCGTAAGCTTCGTGAATCGTTGAACATCACTGACTGGCAGTGAAACTGGAAAGTGAAAACTGAGGCTGAGTGTCTACCCAGACTTCGGGCGGAAACGGAAAATCTTTGTATCCTACTCGCAGCAGACAAAGGCCTTGTGGAGGAGCTGAATATTTTACCAAATCTCGGCGCTGGTTTTGCCAGATAGCGGTAAAGTCTTGGGGCGATCGCTGCTCACTCCCCACCTGCACCAGCAGCCCCATAATCAGGCGCACCATACCGTACAGAAACCCTTTGGCCTGGAGCTCCACCTGAACAAAATGCCCTGAGCGAGAACATTGCACCGCCTGTAGCTCTACCCAAGAGTGCGATCGCTCCGAGCCTGCCCGGTGAAATGCGGCTAGATCATGATAACCCACTAAAGGACTAAGCGCCGCGAGCATCAGGC
>JBBSNR010000251.1:0-4980 GCA_038260635.1 Phormidesmidales cyanobacterium | reverse complement strand
CCGCGTCCGGTGAATTTCTGAGGAGAACGAGCTACAGACGTGCAGCAGGGTCACCTTACCCTGATTGGCCGCTGCCAGCACCTGTGCAAACCGCAAAACCCGCAGCGTCAGCGGCGACGGATTTTCAATCGGCAGCAAAATATTCTTGAACTGAGCCGGCGAGTTCAGCAACCGCGCCACGACTACCGGGCAATGCGCCGCCCACAGCACATCGTCGTGCACGCTATTAAGCAAAGGCGCGCTAAATTGGGGCTGCCGCCCGACGCCCAGCACAATCAGATTGGCGTCTTCTTCGCGGCTGACGTGGCAAATCGCCTGAGGCACGCTCGGTTCAATTCTCAAAGTGGGCATCAGCGGCACCTCAAAGTCATGGCTGATGGCTTCAGCATCTTTGAGGCGGCGGCGGCTGTGGGCGATCGCTCGGCCCATCTGCGGCGAGTCCATCTGGGGCTGAGCGAGGGCGATCGCCAGCGGCACCACCCGCCCCTTTTCATAGCGGGCAATAATCGCCGCCAGTTCTAGCAGTCGCTGCTCCGTCCGGGGGTTATAAACCGGCACCACCACCGTAAATACATCCGCCTGATCGCCAGGAACCGGCAGCCAGCTCAGCGGTGTCGTCTCCTCTAGGGCTTCTGTAATTGCCAACCGCCGGGCCGTTCGCGCCGTCACCAGCGGCCCCAATACCGATGTCACCAGCATCAGCAAAATGACGCTGTTAAACACCTGCGCGTTAATAATCTCGGCCTCGTAGCCCACCAGCGCCGCTGCCAGTGTTGCCGCCACCTGCGGAATCGACAGCGACCACATCGTCCAGGTCTGGGGCCAGCTGTAGCCAAACAGCAGCTTGGTACCGAACGAAGCCAGAAATTTAGAGCCCAAAAGCGCCCCCACAATCAGCAAGGGCAGATTAATGAACCTGAGAATGCTGCCAAAGGCATTGAGATCGAGCAGCAGCCCCATATTCACAAAAAACATGGGAATGAATAGAACGCTGCCCAAAAACTCAGTTTTTTCTTTAACCGGACCATCGCCAATCACGCTATTAATCGCCAGCCCCGCCAAAAACGCGCCAATAATACCTTCCACCCCAATCAGCTGCGCCACTACTGCCGATAAAAACAGCGACAGCATCACAAACAAAAACTGATTGCCCTCATCTTTACCCGTAGCGCGAAAAAAGGCTTTAGCCAGCTGCTTCAGGCCAAAGAGAACGGCGATCGCATATACCGTCAGCGACCCCAGCAAAATTATCAGCTTCAGCGTAGAAAAATCTCCCCGACTAATCCCCAGGCAAATAGCCAACACCACCAGCGCCGCCACATCCGTAAAGATGGTCGCGCCTACGGTCACCGTCACCGCTTCGTCACCCACTACGCCCAGCCGCTGCACAATCGGGTAGGCCAGCAGCGTATGAGAGGCTAGCAGTGAGCCGATCAGCACCGCCGCCAGCCAGCCAAATCCGAAGAAAAGACCTACCGCAACCCCACTCACAAACGGAATTGCAAAGGTGAGTGCGCCAAAGCTGAGAGAGCGATTTCTTGTCTTATTGAAAAGGACTAGATCGATCTCTAGTCCAGCGACAAACATCAGATAGATTTTGCCAATTTCTGAGAGCAGCTTCATCGTCTCAGAGGTCGGGTCGAGCCAGCCTAGCAGCCCGTTACCAAATAAAACGCCCGCTGCAAGTAAGCCTACTAGCCCCGGTAGCTTTAGCCGCTCAAAGATGGGGGGGATGAGCAGGGCGATCGCCAGCAATAAAACAAAGGTAACAATAGGCGTTCGCAGTATTTCCGAAGTTGTCTGTATCGCCAAAAGCACGGGAAGAAGCACAGAATTGCCCCCATAAAGATGACCAGGAACTTACATCCCTGGCCGCTGATAAACATAAGAATATTAGAATTTAAGGAAATTAGATCAGATTTAGGGTAGATTGAGCGATCAGGATATTAGATCAACGCAAGAACTGTCTTTAAGTCAGCCATCAGTCAGCCGTTCCCTCCTGCCGCCTGATCCCTGTCTCCTGCCCCCTCACCGCTGCGCCGCGCTCGCATCCAAATCGCTAACGGTCTTCAAAAAGGTCAGCAGTCGCCCCCTGATCTGATCCACCCCGCCCGCCACGTTAGATTCAATATTCAAGGGCAGCACCGGATCGTGCAGCGACAGCCGCAGTAAAAACCAGCCGTCTTCTGCCGGCGCAGCGCAGGCGACTCGAATGCCCTCATAATTGTTGGGTACTGCCTGCCAACCGTCTTGCTGAGCGACAAAGGTTTGCAGCTTTTCAATCACCGCCTCGCCGTGCGCTTTAAAGTCTTCAGCCAAAATCTTTAGCCGATACTCTTCACTCTCTACCGGCTCCTTAAGCTGATCAATCAAGTCGGTCAGGCTTTGTCCAGACAGCCGCAGCCGCGCTAGCTCTACCAGCAGCTTACTGACCAAATATGCGCCATCGTCAAGAAAATAGTTCTCTTTCATCGCACCGTGGCCCGACGTCTCAATCGCCAGCCAAGAGGCTTGCCCTGAGTCATCTAGCCGCATGGCTTCATTGATTACATTTTTATAGCCGCGCTTGAAGCGATGATGCACCCCGCCCAAATCGCTAATAAACTGCGCCAGGCCGTCTGAAGTAATCGAGTCGGTAACAATGGTAGAACCCGGATGCTCACGCAGGACTATCGAAGAAATCAGTGCAATCAATCGGTTGCGATTCAGCTCGTTTCCCTGCGGATCGACTGCTGCCGACCGATCTACATCGGTATCGAAGATAATGCCAAAGTCTGCCCGATGCCAGAGCACCGCCTGCCGAATCGCCGCCATCGCTTCAGCGTTTTCAGGATTGGGAATGTGATTGGGAAAATAGCCGTCAGGCTCTAAAAACTGACTGCCGCTGGTATCAGCCCCCAGAGGAGCCAGCACTTTACCCGCGTAAAACCCACCTGCCCCGTTGCCCGCATCCACCACGATATGCAGCCCTTTCAGCGGCTGTTCGTAGTGCGCCGGGTGATTCACCGACTGACGAATCTGTTGCACTAGCCCATCTGAATATACCGAGATAAAGTCTCGCGATTCTAGTTTACCTGGAGCTGCCGCCGTAGAAAATCTGTTCTCACTGGCTAACGCTAAAATTTCGGTGATGTCAGGTTTATTCAAGCCGCCTTGCGCTGTAAAAAATTTGAGGCCGTTGCGGTTAAACGGTAGGTGGCTAGCAGTAAGCATGATCGCCCCGTCGCATTCGTAGCCATCAGTCACAGTGCTCATGAACATAGCGGGAGTAGAGGCGATCGCAAAGTCATACACTTTCACGCCTAGCGCCATCATCCCATCCGCTAGCCCCGTCATCAGCGCTGGTCCCGAGATGCGACTGTCTCGCCCCACCGAAACAACAAGATCGACGGTTGCTTTGTTCAGCTTTTCAGCCAGCCAAGTGACAAATCCCTCCCCTAGTTGATAGGCTATCTCCGGCGTCAAATTCACCGCTTCTCCAGCGACACCCGCCAGGGCCACCCCCCGAATATCTGAACCGTTTTGCAGCCGCTGCCAGTCACGAGAGAGTTCTACAGCCATTTTATATCTCCTTTTATAGTTGCCCTGGAAAAGTCAGCAGAAATGAACCTGTCAGTGCAGTCTGCTAAATTGAGTAAACCATAGAAAATTGCTGTGTCAGCAGATTTCTGCCGATCAGGGAGGATGGCCCAAATGCCCAATATTTCCGCAAAACTGGCGCTTATTCCAGATGAGGGCGTTTTGAGCTTGGCCAGCTACCGCAGTGTTTTGAGCTTGGGCAGCGTTGGCAGTTTGCTCAGCATCGGCAGCGCGGGCAGTATTTTAAGCATCTGTAGCGCGGGCAGTATTTTGAGCATTGGCAGTGCGGGCAGCATTTTGAGCTTTATGAGCGCCAGTAGCGTGCTCTCGGCGCTGAGCATTGACAGTCGGCTGAGCTTTTTGTGCAATCGGGCGGTTCGGAATGATGCAGTGTGAGTGGAGGGGCGATCGCTTGGCTTTTCTTTACCGTGGAGTGCAGCAGCTAGTACAGGGTGAACATTCTTTAGCGGTCATATGCGGTTACGTCTTCACCAAACGTCTCGACAGTAACTGCTAAATTTTCAGCAGACTCTAATGCAAGACTCAGTGGTTGTGTAGCCGATAGACATAGGCTCAAAAGCTAGCAGCTTTCGATCATAGGATTTCTTCCGCAAACAGCTGGCCGTTCACTCGCTCATACTCATCTTCGAGCAGCCATTCCTGAGCTGTTTGATAGTCGGGATGAGAGACCACCAGTTTATAGTCAAAGGCTGGATTGAAGATCCGGCAGGTGCCGTCGCGATCGCCAATAACCATAAGGATTTTGGGCGGAAAAACAATCGGATCGACCCAAAGCTCTAGAAAGTTCCAGTCATTGGCCTGTTCTGCGAGGGCCGGTTCTGGGGATAGCATGATACTCACCTGTGAGTTTTACAATTTTAATTTCACCATAGTAGAGCGGTGTTTTGCTTCCATCTGCTCGGATGATGTAGCCAATAGCCTCTGGAAAGTAGAGCCCATAGCGTTCATAGGCATCTTCCACATCTTCTGCGCCCGTGCGCTGTCCATTTTTAATGATAGCCTGTGTGACTCGGTTCAAGGTCTCAATATCCTTAAACACATGTGCTCTGCCTTCCTTGCGTAATAATCGATTAACCTGCGAAGTATCCGGTAGGTGCCGACTGACTGAGCTAGAACGAGAATGCGGCGTAATCTTTCGGCTGATTCCGCTCATTGCTTGGAGGGTTCTTCGCTAGATAGCTTATTGATGCGTGAAAGGGCGAAGCTCATAAATGCAGCCATATAGCGCTATCCTTTTGTCAATTAGATGCTTGAGTTTTGTGTCAGAGACTGTTCGACTATTGCTGAGTGAGTGATGAGTAACTATATTAGCCGCCGAGATTACGCTGATACTTTTGGGCCGACGGTGGGCGATCGCCTCCGCTTAGCCGACACCGAACT
>JBBSNR010000250.1:0-5011 GCA_038260635.1 Phormidesmidales cyanobacterium | reverse complement strand
CGGGTTCGTGAGTCAGGTCGGTAGCGGTGAGCAGACCGCGCGATCGCAACATAGCCGCTACCAGAAAGCCTGCCGCGTAAACGACCCCCAACCACAGCCCCGGCGTATGCGTGATCTGAGCCGCTGCGCCCATCACCGCCATCATAAAGAGAGACTCGGGCGCGTCGTTATAGAGCTGAGCCTTGCGATAAATTTCGGTGCTGATGGGCGAAAAGTCTTTTTTGTAGACCCGGTGATGCCAGCCGTGCAGCTGCTGCAAGGGTGCCCAATGGTGGCTGAGCACATGGTAGAAATCGCGCACCATTTCGACCAAGACGATAGCGGCGATCGCCCAGATAACCTGCCAGGCAATCTGATCAAAATGCTGCCAAAGCCAGGAGAGCGAATCTGCTACTGAGGGAACCGTCATAGAGTATGCCTTTTGCTCATCGATCTTAAGAAACAATCAATCTTAAGAAACAATGGTAACGCCCGCCTACTCAAAAGTCTGCGACAGGCCGCTGGTCTAGTCGTCACAGCCTACATATACGGCAGGTAAAAATCCAGGTATTCTTTTTAGCAAGTGATACTAGCTATTTGATTCGGCTATATATATGTCGACATATCGACGGGACGGCATTAAGTATGACAGTGGCGCTGCACGAACAAGAAAGAAATAACCTCGCTCGGGCTATTAGCTACAGTGAGGTGGAGGCCATTCCCCAGGTGTGGCCAATTGTCGCTGCGCAGTATGGCGATCGCCTCGCCCTGCACGACCCGCACACCCGCCCCGAAACGAAATATACCTATAGCCAACTTGCCGATGCCATTACTCAGTTCGCCGCAGGCTTGCAGTCTCTGGGACTGAAACCCGGCGAGACGGTTGCCCTGTTCTCTGAAAATCGTCCGCGCTGGCTGGTCGCCGACCAGGGAATTATGACCGCTGGCGGCATCGACGCGGTGCGCGGCGCGAATGCCGATGCCGGTGAGCTGTTGTTTATTTTAGATAATAGCGACAGCATCGGTCTGGTGGTGCAAGATATCACGACGCTCAATAAGCTAGCGGGCGATCTGGGCGGGGCGGGGCTACGCTTCATCGTGCTGCTGAGCGATGAGGCCGCTGTGCTCGAAGGCGATCTGGGCGATGTGCGGCTGCTCAATTTTTCTGAATTGATGGCGATAGGCAGTGACTTTAGCGCCCAGTTTGCGCCTGCGCCGCTGTCGCGTGATCGCACCGCCACCCTCATCTACACCTCGGGCACTTCAGGTATGCCCAAAGGCGTGATGCTCAGCCAGAGCAACCTACTCAGCCAGATCGCCGGGCCTTGCAGCGTCGTCAATATTGGCCCTGGCCAAAAGGTGATGAGCATTCTACCAATTTGGCACTCCTATGAGCGTTCGTTTGAGTATTTCATTCTCTCTCAGGGCTGCACCCAGATTTACACCAATATTCGCTATGTCAAAACTGACCTAAAAGAGCACAGCCCGCAGTATATGGTAGCGGTCCCGCGCCTGTGGGAGTCGATTTACGAAGGGGTGCAAAAGCAGTTTCGTGAGCAGCCGGAGAGCAAGCAAAAGCTGGTGCAGTTTTTCTTGGGTCAAAGTCAGGACTACATTACGGCCAGGCGCACGCTGTCTGGACTCAATCTGGCAGATCTCAGCGGTTCGCCAGTGCAAAAGCTGGTAGCGGCGCTGAAGATGATCTACCTGTGGCCGCTGCATCAGCTGGGCGATCGCCTGGTCTACGGAAAAGTACGCGCTGCCATGGGCGGTGAGGTTACCCACCTGGTCAGCGGTGGCGGCTCCATTGCCGACTACCTGGAAGATTTTTACGAGATTGCGGGCATTTCTATTTTGGGTGGCTATGGCCTGACAGAGACTTCGCCGATTACCCATGTGCGCCGGCCCTGGCGAAATTTGCGGGGGGCCGATGGTCAGGCGGTGCCGGGGGCTGAGACCGCCATTGTAGACCCCAAGACCCGGCAGCCACTGACTGCCGGACAGCCCGGCCTGGTGCTGATTCGCGGCCCGCAGGTGATGCAGGGCTACTACAACAATCCTGACGCGACGGCTAAAGCAATCGACGCTGAGGGCTGGTTTGACACGGGCGACCTGGGACAGATGACGGCTTGGGGCGACTTGATTATCACCGGCAGGGCCAAAGATACGATTGTGCTGACCAATGGGGAAAACATTGAGCCCACCCCGATTGAAAATGCCTGTTTGCGCAGCCCCTACATCGACCAAATTATGTTGGTAGGACAGGATCAGAGAAACCTGGGCGCGCTGATTGTGCCGAGCGCAGAAACGCTGGAGAAGTGGGCAGTCAGTCGCGGGCTAACATCTGCGGCTGACAAAGCTACTGGATTGGACGCCGTTGATCTCCACACCCAGACTGTGCAAGACCTCTTCCGTCAGGAGCTGAAGCGGGAAGTGGCCAATCGGCCTGGCTATCGCCCGGATGATCGAATTGGGCCTTTTATGCTCCTAAAAGAGCCGTTTACCGTAGAAAATGGGTTGCTCACTCAGACGCTAAAGGTGAAGCGGGCTCAGGTAAGCGATCGCTACCGTGAAACCATTGATGCTCTGTTCAAGTAAAGCCATCCGCTCAAATGCCAGACCCAATCATTAGTCGGATTCGCCAAGATTTGGTTGAATGAAGTTTAAGTTATCTATTTACTTTTGCCATGGATGTTTCCCAGTCTCAGCTACTGCTCAAGCGAGTAGTCAATATCAAGGCGGTCGTTACCCCGCTCTGGAAGGAAGAAGCTCAAAAGCAGCTGCAAAACCAGCTCAACCAGATTGACGGTCGTTTGCAGCAGCTCGAAATGCAGAGCCAGCGCATCTTAACCGAAATGCAAAAACCTGGCTCCAATCCGGCTGATACCGCTATCTCCCAGCAAATTAGCAGCGCCCAGGCCAAGCTCAACCAGGAAAAAAGCCAGCAGCTTCAGCAGAAAAACCAGCTATTGCAGCAGCTCCAGCAGGTGCAAACGCTAGAGCTAGACAAAGAAGTGAACCAGGGCCAGGTTGACAGCTTCTTCCGCGTTGCGGTCGGCGACCATATGATCAAGAAAATGCAGGTAGAAATTGTGCTGCGCGACGGCATCGTTGAAGATATTCGTGGCGAACTGTAGCCGCTGCCTACTAAACGAATTCCCATGACGGGCTACAATTAGGCGCTGGCGATCGCTCAGCAAGCGCTATCCCCTCTATGACTCTCCATCTATGATCCGCGAAGTTTTTATGCCTGCTCTCAGCTCCACCATGACTGAGGGAAAGATTGTCTCTTGGGCCAAGTCTGCTGGTGACCGGGTAGAAAAGGGCGAAACCGTTGTCGTCGTCGAGTCTGACAAGGCCGATATGGATGTGGAGTCTTTCTATGAGGGCTACCTGGCGACTATCGTCACCGAAGCCGGAGAAATGGCCCAGGTCAACGAGGTCATCGCCCTCCTAGCCGAAACCGAAGAAGAGATAGAGGCGGCTAAGCAGCAGGCCAAAGACCTGGCGAGCAGCAGCGCCGCCCAAAATACCGCTCAGAATGCCGCCCAGAGCACGGCCCAAGCTGCCGAACCCGAACCCGCAGCCGCGATGACCTCTGAGCGGACGCCAGCAGCAGTTGCAACGGCAGCGCCGACTCCGGCTCCCGCTGCTCAAAACGGCTCAGCTTCTGGTCGAGTGGTGATTTCTCCCCGTGCTCGCAAGCTCGCCAAACAGCTGAATGTAGATCTCAATGGCCTACAGGGGTCTGGCCCCCACGGTCGGGTGGTCGCGCAAGACGTAGAGCAAGCGGCGGGTAAAACACCCACGCCTAGCCTTGCTCAGCAAATGCAAGTCGTCTCTCCCACGCCCGCTGCTGCCTCATCTGCTTCAGCCCCTGCTGTCGCTGCTTTTACCCCGCCTGCCGCTCCCGGCGAACTGGTCGCTTTCAACACCCCCCAGAAAGCCGTCGTTCGCAATATGGAAGCTAGCCTGGCTATCCCCGTCTTCCGGGTGGGCTACAGCATCACGACTACTGAGCTAGACAAGCTGTATAGGCAAATTAAGCCGAAGGGCGTGACGATGACGGCTCTACTCGCCAAATCGGTCGCAATGACGCTGAAGAAGCACCCAGTCGTGAATGCCAGCTACTCCCCAAACGGCATCCAGTACAGCAGCAGCATTAATATTGCCGTGGCCGTGGCTACGCCGGATGGCGGCCTGATTACGCCCGTGCTGCGCGGCGCTGACCAGATGGATATTTACTCCCTATCTCGCAGCTGGAAAGATTTGGTGGCCCGCGCCCGGAGCAAAAAACTGACGCCAGACGAATACAGTACGGGCACTTTCACCCTTTCCAACTTGGGTATGTTTGGGGTCGATAGCTTCGACGCGGTGTTAACGCCGGGCCAGGGTTCTATTTTGGCGGTGGGTGGCTCGCGGCCTCAAGTGGTGGCAACGCCAGATGGTTTGATGGGCGTGCGCAATCAGATGAATGTAAAAATTACCTGCGATCACCGGATTATTTACGGCGCAGACGGTGCGGCATTCTTAAAGGACCTGTGTGATTTAATTGAGAATAATTCACAGTCTTTGACGCTGTAGCTGGTATCTGTCTAACAGCCGAGCGCTGAGCGCCTGTACGTTTCTCCGCAAAATCTACAGGTCTTGTAGCGTATCGGGAGCCACTTCTATGCCTGGGTTGCGTTTGGCTATGAACTGATCGGTGATCAGATCTTCCAGGTCATCGAGTTTGACGCCCATGTCTTCACCAGCCTGGGAGAGGGCTGATTGAAAGCTGCTGATATCGCTCCCGTAGCCGCACAGCTGCGCTGCTGTTTCTGCGCCCTGCTGCGCGTTGGCTTTGGCACAGTCGATTAGCGCAATGCCCTTCAGCGGTTGAGTCGCAGCCATAAAATCCTTTATATTGGGTGGTTTTAATCTTTGCCCAAGCTACCGTCTTTTGCGGTGGTGCCAATCCCTCTCTAGAATGAAATTGATGACGGGTAAAGGTTTTGGGCATTTGGGCGTGGCTGCGACAGGAGTGAAGGAT
>JBBSNR010000249.1:0-5031 GCA_038260635.1 Phormidesmidales cyanobacterium | reverse complement strand
TACAAAAAGTACTCGTCGTTGGGGTCGGGAACGGCCTGGTCGTTGACCATTTGCTTTTTGTCGGCGTTGAGTTCGCTCCAGGTTTTGACCTCGCTTTCCCATTCGTCGGGCAGCTCAGAAATCACGCTGAGGCGCGACCTGACATCTTCACTGCGCTTGGTATCGTGAGTAGACGACGCATTCAATGTATTGGGCCAGTTTTCCTGCTGGTAGCAGTTGTAGTCATGAAACGTCTTGAGCGATATGCCAAAGCGTTCGGGCGCGCCGCCGACCTCATTCAGGCCAATAAATCTGTTGTACACATAAAACAGCGTATCTTCTACACCTTTCGCCATCAGCGGCCCGGTAAACTGCTGCAATCGCATCACAAAATGCAGCCACTGCTCTCGTTCTTCTGAAGGTAGAGACTCTTCGTATTCCAACATTAAGAACTTTTCAATCAGCTCTAGCTCGTTCAGCAGCTGAGGCACTCGCGTTCGAGCGCGGGCGATCGCCGCTTGGATATATTTGAGATCGCTCTTGGAACTGCCTCGCTGATTGATATAGGTGCAGTAAACTGGAAAAGACACCAACACTTCTTGAATTGCCGTCTTTAAGCCGTTAGCCGTCAGGTCGCGGCCATAGCGGTACTGGCTTGCCACCTTTTTTAAGAACCGCGCCAGGTTGTCAATATCACCCACTAAGTTAGTGTCAGCGATCAGCTGCTTTTTCTCTAAAAAGAGCTTTTCGTAGCCGTCACGCAGTCCGCTAAATTGCCTGTAAAGCCGCGTAAAATGACGCTGATTTTGCTGCTGACAAAAAACGCTATTCACATAGGTCAAAAACTCGTAGCCCGAAGTGCCCTGAATGGGCCAGTGCTCCGGCAGCTGTTCATCGGGTTCTAAAATCTTCTCAATGACGGTATACACGCCGTCGGTCTGCTCTCCTAGCCGCTCCAGGTAGGTCAGCGGATCGTACAGCCCGTCGATGTGGTCTACGCGCAGACCATTCAGCTTTTTCTCTCTGACCAAATCGAGAATCAGCGCGTGAGTTTGTTCAAATACTTTGGGATTATCTACTTTAAGGCAAATCAGCTCATTTACCGTAAAAAACCGGCGATAGTTAAGCTCTTCTGCGCCTACCTTCCAAAAAGAAAGCCGGTAAAACTGCTCCAGCAGCAGCTTATCTAACAGGTCGAAGCTTTTCGCTCTACCCGACTGGCCATTAAAAGCCTCTATATTTTGATCGATAAATCCCTTGATCTCAGTGTTGGACTGATACAGCTCCCACAGCAGGTGTTTCACAAACAACGCCTGCTCCCGCCGCTCCCGGCCCTGCATTGCCGGAAAAGTGGTTTTGACCGTGTTTAAAATACCGGCTAGCTTAATATAGTCAGGATGCTGGCGGCCCATCTGTCGTCGCAGCCAGGAGATTTCATGCGTCAAAAAGCTGGCATAAGACTCTACCCTAACGGGAAAATGCAGACCGTAATAGTTGACCTTGAGCCCATCCGCCTGGTAGCTCAGATAGATCTCGCCTCGCTCCAGACAGCGGTGGTAAAAGTCGCCCAGCATGGGTGCCAGCACTTTTCCTTGAATATCGTCGTAAGAGTGCTCCCACTCAATATCGAAGTAGTCAACGTACTGAGAGTTCGGGCCATGCTCTAGTACGTCCATCAGGTAGTGGTTCTGGCCGTCGTACGCCATATGGTTGGGGACAATGTCTTGCAGCCAGGCCATACCGCGTTCTTGCAGCTCTTCTATGAGCAGATCAAACTTCTCCATGCCGCCTAGCTCTGGATTTATCCGGTTTTGATCAACCACATCATAGCCGTGCTGACTGCCGCTGCGAGCTTCGAAGATAGGCGAAGCATAGATATCAGAAATCCCAAGCTGGTCGAGATAGTCAACAATCTCTTTGGCCTGATGAAAGGTGAAGTCAGGGTTGAATTGCAGACGGTAAGTAGCAACAGGAATACGCATGGGTCAACAACAGCAAAGGTAGGAGAGATATCAGAATCGAGGTGAGCGGCTATGAAACAGCTATGCGGGTGGTTTTGAGCCCGAAGCCCGATAGAGGGCAATGCTCAAGGCGGGTAAAACTAGCCTCGTAGAAGAGTTTTCAGATAGCGTTTTGGGCAGCGCATCACTAGGGTCACTAGCAGGATCTGCTGAACCGCTCGTAGACCGCTGGGCATCGGCGGACCACTGAGCATCGGCGGAGCTGATCTGCTGATGCCAGACTTGGGTACTTAAGGGTAGCTCAACTTTTGCGGGCTGCTCACCGAAGTTCATCAGGCACAGCAGGTCGCCGGCGGCCAAAGTTCGCCGGTAGTAAAGCGTGTCTTCCATATGCTCTACGCTCAGATCTTCAGGGTAGGAGGGCGTCATGATTTGGCATTGCTTTCGCACCGCGATCAGCTGCCGGTAAAATTTGCGCAGGGCAATCTGCTGGGGGCGGTCGCTCTCATCTTCAGCCGAAAACCAGTTGAGCGTCGCTGTGTTGAAAGTCTCAACGCTACCGGGATCGGGCGGTGTGCCGCTGGCGTGAAAGTCGCTAAATTCTAATTTCCGGCCCTCGCGAACGGCCTTGAGCAAATCGGGATCGCCGTGATCAACAAAATAGAGAAAAGGAGCCGGGTCACCATATTCTTCTCCCATAAACAGCAGCGGCAGATAGGGAGAGAGAATAGTCGCGCCTGCTGCGAGCTTCAGCCTGTCAAAATGAACGCGGGTAGAGAAGCGATCGCCCAGCATTCGGTTGCCAATTTGGTCGTGGTTTTGGCTACAGACGACAAACTGCGGCGAGGGCAAGTCCAAAGCTGGTGCGCCGTGGGTGCGATGGCGGAAGTTGGAGTATTTGCCATCGTAGACAAAGCGATTTTTTAAGGCAACAGCCAGCGCCGCCATACTGTCAAAATCGCCGTAATAGCCCATGGCATCGCCCGTCACCCGGTTGTGCAGCGCATGGTGAAAGTCGTCGCTCCACTGTGAATCGAGCTGATAGCCGCCTTTTTCGACTGGGCGGGTCAGCCGAGGATCGTTGAGATCGCTTTCGGCAATCAGGTAGGCCGGGCAGGGGCGACCTTGAGAAAAGTCAGCAGCAGCCTCGGCTAGCTCTTGCAAAAAGTGCTTCGCGCCAAAGTCATAAATGGCGTGAACCGCATCTAGCCGCAGCGCATCGATGTGATAATCGCGTAGCCACATCAGCACGTTTTCAATGAAATAATTGCGAACGCCATCGCTGTAGGCATCGTCAAAGTTGATCGCACTGCCCCAGGGGGTGCGGTAGTGCTCGGTCGTGTAGGGGCCATACTTACCGGTGTAGTTGCCCTCTGGTCCAAAGTGGTTGTACACCACGTCCATAATCACGGCTAAGCCCTGGCGGTGACAGGCATCGACTAGCTGCTTAAGCTGATCGGGGCCGCCGTAGGAATTTTGTACAGCAAACGGGAAAACGCCGTCGTAGCCCCAGTTGCGATCGCCCGGAAACTGAGCAACGGGCATAATTTCGACGACGGTGATGCCTAGCTCTACTAAGTCGGGGAGGCGGGCGATCGCCGCTGCAAACGTCCCCTCAGGCGTAAACGTGCCAATATGCAGCTCGTAGATAATGTAGTCAGTCAGCGGCACCCCCTGCCAGCCGTCATCCTGCCAGTCATACTGGGCGTGGTCTACCACCTCTGAAGGGCCATGCACCCCCTCCGGCTGAAAATTCGATGCGGGATCAGGCCAAGCCTCGCTGCCCTCTAGCTGATAAAGATACTGGGTGCCAGCAGGCAAATCGGGCGCGCTGACCTGCCAGTAGCCCCGCTCATCCTGAGTCATCGGCAGGTGGGCCGCTGCCCCTTCAGCGCCGACAATTTCCACCGCCACCTGAGTCAACAGCGGTGCCCACACCGTAAATTTGCAGCCGCCGTCAAAACTTGCACCGATTTTCATAAGTTAGGATTCGCAGGATAAAATTCTGCGTGTGAAAATTATGTCGGTTCTCACAATACCAAAAGGGTTTGATTCATACGGCTATCTACGGACATAAAAATGGCTCCCAGTGTGGGAGCCGTCTGATCCATCAAGGCACAGCCATGCCTACAGGCCAATGCCCAGCAGCGCATCGAGCGAGTAGGCCCCTGGCCCAAACAAAATGAGCAAAGCCAGCATCATGCTAAAAATTAGCGCTTTTTCGTAGCTCGGCGGCTCTCCCTTCTGGCCTTCTGGCCCTTCATAGTACTCTCCGAGCAGGTAAGGATCGGGGGCAACCATCGGATCGCCCTTGATCAGCTCTATGACAATCGCGTAGACCATTGATACCAAAATAGACAGGCTGGCAAAGGGCGTCAGCAGACCCAAAATCAGCCCTATGCCTCCTATCACCATAAAAGCAGCCGATAAAAAACACAGCGGCAGCGGTGCCCCTAGCGCTTTTGACCAGGTCGTTAAATGCTTGAGCTTGGGCAGCCCGTGCAAAATAAATAAAAACCCTACGACTGCGCGAAATGCCAGCAGCATGTATCCCTGTGGCCCTGCAATAAAGCCGGGATACAGCGCCGATAGCAACGTACTTACCGTTTCCAACAAACGTCTCTCCTATGTCTAGTTCTGAACCAGCAGGACATTGTGCCCGTCGGGTCCGCGCCACAAAATCGCGCGCTTGAAGGGTACCACCGCTGGCAGATCGATCACCTTGGGTGACACAAACTGAACATGCGTCTCTTCTAGCGCTTCTACCGCCATGTCAATATCTTCGACTACCAGCTCGAAGTGCATATGCACCAGGTCGCTGGTCTGCTGATCTAGCGGAAAGGGCCGCGCCCCCGGCGGCGTTAAGTAGTCTAAAAATTCTACGCCCAGTCTCCCTGTCGCTGGCGTCAGCGAGGTGACAATCACCTTAGCGCTAAAGAGATTGTCCATGGTCTCTTGCTTGATGCCAATATTGGTGCCGCTGCCCTGATGAGTCAGCCCCAGCAGATCGCGGTATAGCGCCAGGCTGCGCTCAGTGCTGGAGATGGCGATCGCCGAATGATCTATCCCCAAAAAGAGCGCATCTTTAGCC
>JBBSNR010000248.1:0-5046 GCA_038260635.1 Phormidesmidales cyanobacterium | reverse complement strand
TCACAGACAATCTGACCGCTCAGCTGCCGCTGCTCGATCAGGTGAGTCATAATATTTTCGGCTGAGGGAGAACGGCAGATATTGCCTAAGCAGACAAAGAGGAGTCGGGTGACCATAGGTACAGTGGCTGACTGAGCCAAAAATCTGACGCGGCGATGCCTTTACATACCCGGTAGGTTGAGCCCACCCGTGAGTTCTTCCATCTGCTCACGCATGGTGGCCGTAGATTTGTTGTAGGCATCTAGCATGGCCGCTTTAACGAGATCGGAGAGGACCTCTGCACCTTCACCTAGCGCTTCTTCTGTGATGACCACGTTGCGGGGCTCCTGGTTACCACTCATGTACACCTTGACCATACCGCCCGCTGACTGGCCTTCAATTTCCATCTGCTCTAGCTCTTCTTGCAAGCGCTTAGCGCCTTCTTGAACCTGCTGAGCTTTTTTAAATGCCTCGGTGAGTTCTTTCATCTTGCCGAGGCCAAACCCAAATCCTTGCCCTTTAGTCATAATTTGCTGAGGTTGAGAATAAATTGACTGTCAAACTATACGGTGCATTTTGGTTATTTGCAATTTTAAGCGAGGTGGGAAGAGAGCGTTACTTACTTTGGGCTGCGTCGTCGCTCGTTTCGCTAAAGCTGCCGATAACTTTGACTTCGGTTTCTAGCTGAATGCCGTTGCGCTCCTCAATAATCTGCTGCGTGTAGCGGATCAGGGCAAGCACGTCGCTGGCTTTAGCACCGCCGAGATTGACGATGAAGTTGGCGTGGAGAGTGGAAATTTGGGCTTGGCCAATTTGATGGCCTTTGAGACCGGCTTGTTCAACCAGACGTCCGGCGCTGTGCGGCAGAGGATTGCGAAAGACGCTGCCGCAGTTGGGCAGGTGGTAGGGCTGGGTAGCGCGGCGCTGCTTGAGGTCGGCAGCGGTGGCGGCTTTGACTTTGGCCGGGTCGTGGCCGGGGCTGAGCTGAAAGGTGGCGGTAGTAATGATGCTATCGCTCCCTTGCAAACGAGAGGTCCGGTAGCGATAGCCCAGATCGGTAGGCTTGAGCAAGCTCACCGTACCTTCAGGACTGACAACCTCTGTATTGACCAAAATATCGGCGGTTTCACTGCCATGTGCGCCAGCATTCATCACCACGGCCCCGCCGACCGTGCCGGGAATGCCAATAGTCCATTCAAAGCCTTTAAGCCCGTGGCGGGCAGCTTTCCACGCTAGAGAAGACCAGGGCTCTCCGGCAGCGGCGATTACGCGACCACTAGCCGAATCGAACGCACTGTGGCGAAGGGCGCGGGTGCAAATGACTAGGCCGGGGAGACCGCGATCGCTAATCAGCAAATTAGACCCAGCTCCCAGTAGAGTAACGGGCAGCTTCTCAGCTCGGCCCCAGCTCAAAGCAGCCTTGAGCTGATCCGGCGTTTTAGGCAGCGCCAGCCACTGAGCATTGCCGCCCACGCGAAAGGTCGTCAGCTTGGCCAGCGGCGCTTGGGAGACAATTTTGAAATCATCGCCGAGTTGAACTGTTTTCACCACTCTTGTTTTCACCCCCCTAGATCCCCTATGTCAGCGCTGCCTCAGGTTGGGGTGCCCGCTGGTAAGCAGCCATCACAGTAGGGATGATCTGATTGAGGTTGCCAGCAGTCAGGAAGATCACAATATCACCGGGCGTAAGAGTAGTGGCCAGCGCCTGCCGAACGCCCTCTAGCGTGGGGTAGTACTCAGTAGGCTGATGCTGAGAAATGGCCTGAGCCACTTGCTCGCCAGTAATCTGACCGGTGTTGGTCTCGCCAGCACTGTAGATGTCGGTGGCGATCACCCGGTCTGCGCCATCAAAGGCAGTGGCAAATTCGCTCAGTAAGGTAGCGGCGCGGCTGTAGCGGTGGGGCTGAAAGACGGCAACGACTCGGCGAGCTGATGAGTCGTCGCTAACGCGATCGCGCTGAGACCGCAGCGGCCCACTGCGCTGCACCTGAGCAGCGGCCAACGTCGCTCTAATTTCGCTGGGGTGATGAGCATAGTCATCGATAAACAAAATATCGTTATAAAAGCCGCGATGCTCAAACCGACGACGCGCGCCTTTAAAGTGGGGCAGGTGGGCGGCAATCGAGGCAAAATCTACCTTGAGCTGTCGGGCAACGGCGATCGCAGCCAGCGTATTGCTGAGGTTGTGCCTGCCCAACAAAGGCACCGCGAGTACGCCCAGCTTTTCGCCGCGCTCCCAAATACAGGCAGTGGTGCCGTCCGCGCTTTCGCAGATATGGGTGGCAAGATAATCAGCCCCAGAGTGAGGGTCGA
The DNA here is from genome assembly GCA_038260635.1 of Phormidesmidales cyanobacterium. Classification (GTDB taxonomy): domain Bacteria; phylum Cyanobacteriota; class Cyanobacteriia; order Phormidesmidales; family Phormidesmidaceae; genus Phormidesmis. The sequence continues at coordinate 2,754 of JBBSNR010000248.1, read as the reverse complement.
GACTGTAAGAAATGTCTGGTTTAATGCGATCGCGCACAGTCGGGCAGTCGATACTACCGATCACCGTTTCACACTGAGCAACGAACTGATCAAAAATTTCAACCACCTGATCCAGGCTGCTGTAGTGGTCAGGATGGTCTAGCTCGATATTAGTAATCACGCCGATGTAAGCGGAGAGCTTTACCAGCGAGCCATCGGATTCATCCGCTTCGGCTACCACGTAGTCGCTCTGGCCCACGTAGGCATTGCCCGACCAGGCGCTGACTTCGCCACCAATGATAATCGTCGGATCGACGCCCGCTTTTAGCAGCAGGTAGCCGGTAATGCTGCTGGTCGTAGTTTTGCCGTGGGTGCCCGCGATCGCAATTCCCTGCCGCTCGTTCATCAGCGCTGCCAGGATGTCCGACCGGTGAAAAATAGGGCAGCCCAGCGCGATCGCCGCTTTGTATTCGGCATTGCTCTCGCCAATCGCCGTCGAGCACACCACCTGAGGCAGGAGCTGAGCTGCCGCTGGCTCAGTAGATGCCGGCTCAGTAGACATGGGCTGACTGGGAGCCTGGCTGGTAAAAAAGGCCAAATTTTCCGCCCGCTGCCGGTCAAAAATATGAGCCCCCTGCCGCTCTAGTCGCTCAGTGATATGGCTCAAGCGCAAATCTGACCCCGAGACCGGTAGGCTACGGCTCGCTAACACATGGGCTAGAGCCGACATCCCGATGCCACCAATCCCAATAAAATGGAACGGTCTACCGCTGAAATCGACTGAATTCAGCATGTTTCACTCCCTCACAAGCCGCTGTACGTCATCATAATCAGGCGTATCATAGCAGGAATCTTTAGCCAGTCCCTAACGAGGCTGCTAGGGACTGGCCGTTTGAATGGTACAAAAGCAAGTACGCCATCTGTAGCCTACGCGACATAACAGCCCGCAGGCTGCCAATAGAAAACTAGGAAAAAGAAATCGACGATCGCCACAAGTTCATCTCAATAATCCGATCAGCAATCCGGTCAGACAGCCAGCGTTATTTTTATCTGAGAAAAGCAAAGAACTTGTCAACAATATTTATCAAATAAATTCCGACCGGATCAATTTGCCAACGGCAGTCCCCCATATCTTGCCAGCCAGCTTATATACAGCCGCCAGTGCCCCCCAACACTGTCTGATGCAGAGGCAGCTACAGGCAGTGATCGAGGATAAAAACCCCGCCCACCTGGAATTGAGGTGACGGCGATGCGATATGATGAGCTTGCTTATCAAGACTTAACTTGACTCCCCCCTTCTTCACAAAGACACGAGGTTAACGCGCAGTGGTTAGAGTAGCTATCAACGGTTTTGGGCGGATCGGCCGGAACTTTTTACGGTGTTGGTTGACACGTGAAAATAGCAACCTGGACCTGGTTGCTGTCAACAATACTTCTGATCCCAGAATCAACACTCACCTGTTGAAATACGATTCTTTGCTCGGTCGTCTAGATGCCGACATTTCTTACGACGCCGACACCATGACCGTCAACGGCAATGTCATCAAGTGCTACTCCGACCGCAACCCCAGCAATCTGCCCTGGAAAGACTGGGGAATCGACCTGGTCATCGAATCGACTGGCGTATTCAACAGCGAAGAAGGGGCTTCTCGCCACATCGAAGCGGGCGCAAAAAAGGTCTTGATTACTGCGCCTGGAAAAGGCGGGCATGTCGGCACCTACGTAATGGGTGTAAACGACCAAGACTATGACCACGACAAGCAAAACGTCGTCAGCAACGCCAGCTGTACGACCAACTGCTTAGCCCCTGTCGTCAAAGTAATCAACGATAACTTTGGCATCATCAAAGGGACGATGACCACCACTCACAGCTACACTGGCGACCAGCGAATTTTAGACGCCAGTCACCGCGACCTGAGACGCGCTAGAGCGGCGGCAATCAACATTGTGCCTACAACCACTGGTGCAGCTAAGGCAGTTGCTTTGGTCATTCCCGAAATGAAGGGCAAGCTCAACGGCATCGCGCTGCGGGTACCTACCCCTAACGTGTCTATCGTTGACTTGGTTGCTCAGGTGAAGAAAAAGACCATCACCGAAGAGATGAACGAGGTGCTCAAGAGGGCTTCTGAAACCACGATGAAGGGCATTTTGGGCTACACCGACGAGCCGCTGGTGTCTATTGACTACCGCAAGACCAGCGAGTCTGCTACTATCGACTCCGACCTGACGATGGTCATGGACGGCGATATGGTCAAGGTGATCGCCTGGTATGACAACGAATGGGGCTACAGCCAGCGGGTGGTAGACCTGGCCGAACTCGTCGCCAGCAAGTGGAAAGACTAATTGAGCGGACCAGTCTATTCTCCAGGGATAAAGTCTAGAGATCAGGTCTAGAATTAAGCAGAAGAGCAGGGGCATAAAGCTCCTGCTTTTTTAATGGTCTCTTTTGAGGGCGGCTTGGCAATCAGGCGCACTGAAGGGCCGCACTCAACTGATGGCAAATGAGAGAGAATTTAATCAGGTCAAGGAATCGTAATCTGTGTCTAATTCTGTCTTCTCAGCTGAGAAACGTCTGTTTACCCCGGTGGGACCGAGCGATCGCGCCATCCCCCTGATTTTTGCCTTCCCCAACGAATACAGTGTGGGCATTACCAGTCTGGGCTATCAGGTGGTGTGGGCAATGCTGGCCCAGCGGGCCGACATTGACGTTAGCCGTCTCTTTACCGATGCTAGCGAGCCGCTGCCTGCCCAAGCCGAACTGATGGGGTTTTCCCT
>JBBSNR010000247.1:0-5058 GCA_038260635.1 Phormidesmidales cyanobacterium | reverse complement strand
CACACCGTCGAATTGAAGAATCAGCATTGCGACGTATTCTACGACAAGCTGAAGTTCATCTATGTGGAGCTGCCCAAGTTCACAAAGACGCTCGACCAGCTAGAGAGTCATCAGGACAAGTGGCTGTACCTGCTCAGACACCTGCCAGAATTAGACGACCAGCCCCGCCCTTTCCAGGACGCCGTTTTTCTACAGTTGTTTGAGATTGCAGAAATCTCGAATTTCTCGCCTACTGAGCAGGACAGCTATCAGAGCAGCTTGAAGTACTACCGCGACCTGAATAATGTCATCGACACTTCCAGGCAGGAGGGATTACAAGAGGGAATTGAACAAGGAATTGAGCGAGGTCGCAAGGCAGAAAAGATTGTGATCGCCCGAGCCCTCTTAAGCAAGCTACCCAACGAAATAATTAGCCAAACCACGGGTCTGTCCATCGCTGAGATAGAACGACTCCGAATTGACGATGAATAGGTAGATTTATTGTCGTCTGTCGTATTAACCGAACATATCGTCAGGAGAACCCTAACCCGGTTGGGTTTTCCCGTTGTTTCGGGGCGGTCTCTACACTCGAACAATCCATAAGGCTCTGGCAAGCTTAAGGGGTAAGTAAAAAAGGAAACGAAGACTATGAACAAACTTCTCCGCTATGGACTCGGTATCGTACTGCCCCCGGCTGGTGTGTTTTTGACCTATGGCATCAGTCCAGCATTCTTCATCAATCTGCCTCTCACTCTTTTGGGATGGTTGCCTGGCAGTATTCATGCGGTGTGGGCGATCGCCAAGCACTACGAGAACTCGCAGTTGACTCAGGACTCTGTTTAAACCCCTTAAACCAGTGCGTCCTGAGCCGCTGGCACTCATGTGATCGCTTTCAAGTAAACTCCCTAAAAAGAAGAGAAAAAACATATGTTGGGATTTTTCGTCACGACCCTAGTTACCGCCTTGAGCCTTTTAGTCGTTGACCTTGCCGTTCCGGGCGTAGGCATTGCTACTTTTCCGGCGGCGCTAGCCGCAGCGGTGTCTCTTGGTCTCGTCAACGGCTCTATCAAGCCAGTTATAAAGCTGCTGTCGCTGCCAGTTACCTTCCTCACGCTGGGGGCCTTTTCCCTGGTTGTCAACGGCCTTTGCTTCTGGCTGGCCTCTCTGTTCGTCCCTGGCTTTGTCGTCCACGGATTGCTAGGCTTTATTCTTGGCCCTGTGGTGCTGTCTTTTGTCGGCACGTTTTTGATGAACTACTTCACCAAAAACGAGTTGGATCAGAAGCTAGCTGGCGTTGGCAGCAAGCTTAATCTGAATCGGGCTGAAGGCGAAAGCATTCAATCCGCTGCCGAGAAAGATGCGATAGAAGCGACTAAAGCCTCATAGCGCTTTAAGTGCTAACCAGATTTGAGACAGCTTTCTATCGAGTAGCTTTCTACCCAGTAACCTCCACTGCGTTTTCTAACAGTGGGGGTTATTTCGTTTAACCGCCGATGCCTTGCACATTTTATTTCTCCGGAGTCTTTCGTGACACGTTCTGACTCGGATTTTCTTTTGGCATGTTCAATGATTCTCCTTAGCGTAGGGCGTTCCTAACGCGGCAGGCGGGGTCGATTTGCCCGCGAAGCCTGCTAATGCGAAGAGAGCGGTTACATAAGGCAGCATGGCTAGGAGCTGATAGGGAATATTCAAGTCAAAGGCTTGAATGCGGAGCTGGATCGCTTCTGTTGCGCCGAATAGCAGGCAGGCAAGGGTAGTCGTAACCGGGTGCCATCGGCCAAAGATGAGCGCGGCCAGGGCAATAAAGCCTTTACCAGCGCTCATATTTTCGGTAAAGAAGCCGACGTGGACAAGCGTCAGATAAGCTCCGGCCAGTCCGCAGAGGCCGCCGCAGAGAATAACACTGCTGTAGCGAACGCGGACAACGGATACGCCTGCTGTGTCTGCGGCGCGGGGTACGTTGCCAACGGCTCGCAGGGATAGTCCCCAGCGGGTATGAAACAGGCCGTAAGTGCTGAGCGGAATGAGCAACAGCAACAGATAAAAAAGGGGATCTTGTTGAAAGAAGATACCGACAACGGGGAGACTTTGTAATCCCGGAATATTGACCGGGGTAATGCCAGGTAGCGCGACGGTGCCGGTTTCAAAGAGGAGTCTTGCGCCGTAGGTGGTGAGTCCGGCGGCGGTGAGGTTGATGGCGAGACCCGAGACGAGCTGATTGACCGATAGGGTGACGCAGAGGTAGGCGTGGAGTAACCCGACTGAAGCACCCGCGAGAAAGGCCGCGCCGACGGCTAGCCAGGCTTGGTCTGAGGAGATCGCCACCCCCGCACTCACAAACGCCCCCGTGAGGATCATCCCTTCCAGCCCAATATTTAAAACGCCCGAGCGTTCGGAGAGCAGCCCTCCTAAGGCAGCAAAGGCCAACGGCACCGTCAGGCGCAGGCAAGCAGCGAGAAAATCAGTCAAAAAATCGACGGGCGACATAGCTTTCTCACTCAACAGCTCATTTTGCAGGGGCTACAGATTTCTGGGCACGATTTTCTATCGTCAGGCTAACAGCGACAAACAGCACGATCAGCCCTTGAATGGCATAGATGATAGAGACGGGGACGGCGGCGCTCCGCTGCATGACGTTGGCTCCGCTGCGAAGGGCTCCGAAGAAAAATGAGGTGAGGATGACGACAGCAGGGTTGCCGCGACTGAGGAGGGCGATCGCCAACGCATCAAACCCATAGCCAGGCGAAAAGTTCTCAAAGAGGCGGCGCTTTAGCCCAAGGACTTCGCTGCTGCCCGCTAAGCCTGCCAGTCCACCGGAGAGTGCCATAGCGCTGAGGATAGTGCGATTGACTGAGATGCCTGCATAGCGAGCGGCAACTGGATTTTGACCGACGGTGTCGATGCGGTAGCCCCAAGCGGTGACGGCAAATGCGAGGGTGAGGATGAGGGCGATCGCCAGTCCTATAAAAATGCCGGCATGGGCCTGCGTCTTTGGCAAAATGCTTGGGAGATAGGCCGAAGCCGCGACAAGTTCGGAAAAAGGACTGGGGGCATCTTTTGCCTTGAGCGGGCCGTTTACTAAGTAGCTGATCAGGTTTTGAGCGACGTAGTTGAGCAGCAGGGTAGTCAGCACCTCGTTCAGGCCACGGGCGACTTTCAGGTATCCGGAGATCGCCCCCCAAGCAGCGCCAAAGCCAAAGCCACCGAGTAGCGCCAGCGGCAGATGTATCACCATCGGCAAAGCGGGGAATGCCAGCCCAACCAGCAGACTGCCCAGTCCGCCCATGTAGATTTGGCCTTCTGCGCCCAGATTGAACTGTCCGGCTCTGAGCGCGACGAGGACGCCTAAGCTGGCGAGTAGCAGAGGCGTTGTCTTGGTCAGGGTGTCGGCAAAGCCAAAGTAGGTCGTCAGGGCCTGGCGGAAGAGGGCGCTGTAGGCAGTCATTGGGTTAGCGCCAGCGATTAGCATGAGCAGAGCACCCACCCATAGCGCTGCTAGCACCGCGAGGATTGGCGGCAGGGCGCTACGGAGTGAAGCTTGGCTGCGCTGAGACCAGTTCAAGAGGGACTCTCCGCAGGAATTGGTGAAGAATTGCCTGCCATCAGCAAACTCATTTGCTCAAGGGTGGCGTTACTGATATCAGGGACTTCGACGAGCTGACCGCGATAGATCACGGCGAGGCGATCGCTCATCGCCATCACTTCTTCTAGCTCAGTAGAAATGTACAAAATGGCCGCACCGCGCGATCGCTGTGCCAACAAACTCTGCTGCACCGCCGCTGTCGCCCCAATATCGAGCCCTCTGGTCGGCTGCATGGCCACGATCAAATCCGGCTCGCCCGCTAGCTCCCGCGCCAAAATCACCTTTTGCTGATTGCCACCCGAAAGCTGACCGGCCTGAAGCCGGTGATCTGTTGCGCGAATGTCGAATGCTTGAATGGCGTGATCAGCGTTAGTGGCGATCGCTTCTCTTTGCAGCACCCACCGCCGACAGAAGGGCAACCTGGCAAACGCTTTAAGAATGAGATTGCGGGCGATGGAAAAGCTCAGTACCAGTCCTTGTTTCTGACGATCTTCAGGGATATAGGCAATCTGTTCTGATGGCTTGGAAGAGATGATATTGATCGAGCCTTTTTGGATGGGAAGGAGGTGAGCGATCGCATCTGCCAATTCTCTTTGCCCATTCCCATCTACGCCTGCAATCCCAAAAATCTCGCCTGCGCGTATCTGCAAAGACAGCCCTTGTAATGCCGCTACCTGGCGATCGCTCACCCATAGGTTTTGAATGTCAAGAACAATCTTGCCCGGCGACTGCGGCAACGGGCGAGAGTTGATTTCCACCGTTTTATCGACCATCAACTGGGCAAGCTCGGTGCGATTGGTCTCCGAGACAGACCGCGAAGCCACTGCTTTACCTCGCCTGAGAACGGTAACGTTGTCGCAAACAGCCATCACCTCATTTAGCTTGTGGCTGATAAAAATAATCGTGTGATTGCGGGCGGTGAGCTGCCTGAGAACTTTCAAAAAAGACTCGATTTCAACCGGTGTGAGCACAGCTGTTGGTTCGTCTAAAATGAGGATACGAGCCTGACGGTAGAGCACTTTTAGGATTTCGACTCGCTGTTGAATGCCGACCGGGAGATCCTCTACTCGCGACATGGGGGGGACTTCTAAGCCGTAGGATTGGCCGAGATGAGCGATCGCCTGCGCCTGCCTCTTCAAATCAAGCCGTAATCCTCCTGCCTGTCCCAAAACAATATTCTCTACCACCGTGAGCTGTGGAACCAGCATAAAGTGCTGATGAATCATCCCGATGCCACAGTGAATTGCATCAGCGGGCGAATTAATCTGCACCGGCTGGTCATCTAGCCAGATCTGCCCTGCATCCGGCTGATGTAGCCCCGAGAGAATATTCATTAGCGTCGATTTACCGGCTCCATTTTCTCCCAGCAGCCCATGAATAGACCCGGCGCGAATCTCCAGGCTGATGCTGTCATTGGCCGCAAACGCACCGAACCGCTTCGTGATTCCCGCTAAGCGCAGACTGCTCATGAAGTAACAACTTTGACAGAAGCCTTG
>JBBSNR010000246.1:0-5099 GCA_038260635.1 Phormidesmidales cyanobacterium | reverse complement strand
GCAGCGTATCTGTGCGAAGCTGACTGGCCTTCAGAGTGATGGTTGCGCCTTTTTGGCCGCTGATGCTGGATTCGGCAAGGGCGATCGCCAGTCCCCCCTCCGCACTATCATGCGCCGACCGCACCCACCCCTGACGAATGCCGTGACGACAGGCGGCTTGCACCTTCAGCTCCAGATCTATATCGACTTTGGGCGGCTGCCCCGCCACGGTTTGGTGAATGACTTTGAGGTATTCGGAGCCACCTAATGTGATGGTGTGATCGCCTGTACTCTCTGCGCCCACGCCCAGCAGATAAATCAGATCGCCCTCAGCCAGCCAGCCCTGCCCACAAACCTTCGTCAGGTCGTCAATCAGACCCACCATGCCGACTACAGGCGTCGGGTAAATTGGCTGTGGCTTACCGTTGCTATCCAGGGTTTCGTTGTAGAGCGACACATTCCCACCAGTCACAGGGGTAGAAAACGCGCGACAGCCATCGGCCAGTCCCCGGCAGGCTTCGGCGAGCTGCCAGTAGCCCACCGGCTTTTCAGGACTGCCAAAGTTGAGGTTGTCGGTGACGGCCACCGGCTCTGCGCCGACACAGCTCAGATTGCGGGCGGCTTCAGCGACAGCGGCTAAGGCTCCTTCGTAGGGGTTGAGGTATACGTAGCGAGCGTTGCAGTCTACGGTAGCGGCGAGGCCCGCGTTGGCTTTGGGGTCTGGGGTGATTTGCGTTGGCGGAGCCTCCCCTGTGGGGAATCGCAATCTAATCACCGCTGCATCTGCCCCACCCGGCATGGTCACCGTATTATTTTGCACCTGATGGTCGTATTGGCGATATACCCACTGCTTAGAGGCAATGGTCGGCGAGCTGAGTAAGGCCAGCGCAATCTGGTTCCAAGATTTACCACTGACGCCCTCAGATGTCGCCTCAGGCAAACTGCTTTCCTGCCAGGCCCAAGCCTTTTGCGCGTACTCAGGTGGCTCCTTCATCAGCTCCCGCTTATAAATCGGCGTATTGTCCGACAGCGCTGTCGCCGGAATCTCCGCCGCCACGCTCCCCTCAAACAAAATCCGCACAATCGGTTCTTCAATCACCGAACCCGCCACCACCGCTTGCAGCCCCCACCGATGAAAAATCTCAATCAGCTCCTGCTCACGGCCCGCATGAGCAACAAACAGCATTCTCTCCTGAGATTCTGAAAGCAGATATTCATAGGGCACCATCCCCGGTTCGCGGGTGGGAATCAGGTCAAGGTTTAGCTCAATGCCAACGCCGCCATTAGCCGCCATCTCCGCCGTAGAGCAGGTAATGCCCGCCGCGCCCATATCCTGCGCCGCTGCCACGCCGCCTGTCTTAAACGCTTCCAAACAAGCCTCGACCAAAGACTTTTCTAGAAACGGATCGCCCACCTGCACAGCAGGCCGATTCGCCTCCGATTCATCGCTCAGCTCAGCGCTGGCAAAGCTAGCCCCGCCCATACCGTCGCGCCCGGTCGTGGAGCCGACGTACAGCACCGGGTTGCCAATGCCCACCGCACCAGATTTCATAATTTCTGGAATTTCCATCAGGCCAATGGCCATCGCGTTCACCAGCGGATTGCCGCTGTAAGCCTCGTCGAAAGAGACTTCGCCGCCGACTGTGGGCACCCCAAAACAGTTTCCGTAGTGCGCAATTCCTGAAACCACGCCCGTAAAAATTTGGCGGGTGCGAGCACTGTCCAAATTGCCAAAGCGTAGAGAATTCAGCGCGGCAATCGGCCTTGCGCCCATCGTGAAAATGTCTCGCAGGATGCCGCCCACGCCAGTTGCTGCGCCCTGAAAAGGCTCAATTGCTGACGGGTGATTGTGCGACTCGATCTTAAAGGCGACCTGCATGCCGTTGCCGACATCGATTACACCTGCGTTTTCACCGGGGCCGACTAGGATGCGATCGCCCTCTGTCGGAAACTGGCTCAGCAGCGACCTGGAGTTTTTATAACAGCAGTGCTCTGACCACATCACGCCGAACATGCCCAGCTCAGCCCGATTGGGGTGACGGCCCAAGCGCCGGACAATTTCGGCGTACTCGTCGGGTTTTAGCCCTTCTGAGGCGATTTCTTCGGGCGAGCAAGCGGGGGAGGTCATAGGGGTGGCTGAGGGGCGATCGCAGCAGTGAGAAACAGCTATCTATCTTATAGCGCTATGGAAGGCCCCGCTGTCAGTCCCTACCTTTGTGCCTATTCCGCCGTCGCAGCCTGCGGTGTATTGTGATGAAAGCTTAACTATTGTTTAAGTAGTTAATGCGCATCAGTTTTATTTAGAGGGTTTCCCATGGCGACTTATAAAGTCACACTCGTTAACGAAGACGAAGGCATCAACGAAACGATTGAATGTGCTGACGATATGTACATCATCGAAGCAGCTGAAGAAGCAGGCATCGACTTACCTGCATCCTGTCGTGCGGGCTCCTGCTCAAGCTGCACCGGCAAAATGGTCTCCGGCACCGTCGATCAGTCCGACCAGGTCTTTTTAGAAGACGATCAGATGGAAGCGGGCTTCGTGCTTACCTGCGTGGCCTATCCCACTTCCGACTGCACCATCACCACGCACCAAGAAGAAGCGCTTGTGTAATTGTCTGTAGAGCTACACCGCTGAGTGCGATGGCTTGGCAGTGTAGAGAAATGGGGGAGGAGACTCAAGGCTCAGGGCTAAGCCAATCCAGCTTGCAACCGAGATTCGAGCCTCCTCGCACTCCTGGTTACTCCAAAGGAAACGCTTAATTTCCGTCTTCTCCCGCTTGCAAAGTCACTCTGGTAGCGTACGACTTACCTTCAATATTTTTCGCAGAGACCATCACTCTGGTACCCCGCTCTAGAGTTTCAAAGATATCGGCGTCGATGTATTTCTGGTGAAACAAGATATCTTTTGAGCCATCATCTGGCGCAATGTAGCCGTGAAAATTTCCTGGCTTTGCGGTAAACAACAGCTTAACAACACCGCCTTTCGCCGATTGTTTTAGTGCAGTTTGGCTATCAACAGACGATTTATCGACTGGCGATGAGGCATCAGGCACTACAGTCTCTTCAATCACTATCGATATGTGAGCAGGCGCTTTCAACTCATCACCCGTTGATTTTACTTCGGGCTGACCTGCTCCGATTTGGGCTTCATCCGAGATAATGTCGGCTAGGGGAACCGCTGCTGGTGCTAAAAGAGGATCTGCTATAGATAACGCTGAACCGGATGGCAATTCTATTGGCGCTTCAGCGGCATGATAGGCAAACTCCTGCCGGGAAGCAACAGATTTTGAGACCATCTCTTTGCCTGGCTGAGAGGGTATCTCACTCTCCGTGATATCAAAGCTAAAGAGCACTGCTTGCTCAAGAATCTCTGCCTGCTCAGAGGAACCATTGGCTGCTATCTCATCTCCCTCCAGTGATAAGTCAGCAGCTGGCGGCAGCTCTGCTGACTCATCAGACTCTATAGCCGGCAGCAGATCGTGAATCTCCGGGAGCTGTCTGGCATCTTGTATTTCTACCGAATAGGCAGCCGTTAGTAACAACAGAGACATTTCTGAAGAGACCTCTGCTGTCTCTATCAGCATATTGTGAGTGACTAGCGGCACCTCCAGCATCATCGGTGCTGGATCTAGCTGCGGGTATGCATCATCGGGTTCACTGCCTACTGCAAACTCTGAATCGGACGGATCATCGAGCAGCGCAGACGGATCGGGTAGCGCAAAGTTATCTAGAGAGAGCGGTACAGTTGATCGAGTTGTCGGAGAATAGTTTGCGTTCTGCTCAGAAGCGCCGGGCGAACGGGAGCTGCTACGGCCTGACAAAGCACTCAGCACCTTTTGCAGCCGATGTAGTAGCCAAGTCATAAACCGTTTCAACATAGCGGCTAGCTCCTATAGACCTTCACCTGTAGAGGTATGTACCTAAGTCTTTTATCTTACCAGCCAGGGTAGGTACTCTCCGAAGCGCTATCAAGGGATAGATGCAGCAAGACCCAGATCAACCGCAGACCTGAGTCTCACTGAGCGCATAGCCTGATAAGGTAGCTTTGTTCAGCGGCGATTTTGCCTCTTCGCTCGCATTTCATTGCTACCTACAGGATTTGATCGGGCCATGGCCAGCACGAAAAAGAGCAAGCAAGCCAAAGAAGAGCCGCTAGAAAAGCAGCTATGGAAAGCGGCTGATACGCTGCGGAAGAACATTGACGCCGCTGAGTATAAGCATGTGGTGCTGGGCCTGATTTTTCTCAAGTACATCTCGGATGCCTTTGAGGAACTCTTTGCCAAGCTGCGAGCCGGTGAGGGTGAGTATGCAGGCGCCGACCCAGAAGACAAGGACGAGTACAAGGCAGAGAATATCTTCTTTGTGCCGCCCGAGGCACGATGGTCATTTTTGCAAAGCAAGGCGAAGCAGACTGATATTGGCAAGCGGGTTGACGCGGCGATGGACGCGATTGAGGCAGAGAATGCGTCGCTCAAAGGCGTATTGCCAAAGGTGTTTGCACGGCAAAATTTAGACCCGACGAGCTTGGGTAGCTTGATTGATCTGGTGAGTAATATTGCGCTGGGCGATGCTAAGGCTCGCAGTGCGGATGTGCTGGGGCATGTATTCGAGTACTTTTTGGGTGAGTTTGCCCTGGCAGAAGGTAAGCAGGGCGGGCAGTTCTATACGCCGCGTAGCATTGTGGAGCTGCTGGTGGCGATGCTGGAGCCGTATAAGGGGCGAGTGTTTGACCCTTGCTGTGGGTCGGGCGGGATGTTTGTGCAGTCGGAGAAGTTTGTCGAAGAGCATCAGGGTCGGGTGAATGACATCTCGATCTACGGTCAGGAGAGTAATCAGACGACCTGGCGGCTGGCGAAGATGAATATGGCGATTCGCGGCATCGACAGTTCGCAGGTGAAGTGGAATAACGAAGGCTCGTTTCTCAACGATGCGCACAAGGACTTGCGGGCGGATTTTATTATTGCCAATCCGCCGTTTAACGTGAGCGACTGGAGTGGTGAGCTGCTGCGCGGTGATGGTCGCTGGCAGTATGGAGTGCCGCCTGCGGGCAATGCGAACTTTGCCTGGATGCAGCATTTTATCTATCACCTGGCACCGGGCGGTAGAGCGGGTGTGGT
>JBBSNR010000245.1:0-5112 GCA_038260635.1 Phormidesmidales cyanobacterium | reverse complement strand
TATTTGTTTTTTGCCTATTTAAAGCATCACTAGCCCGAGCCGAATACCGATGGCCACTGCTTCTGTGCGGCTAGAAGCGCTGAGCTTGGAGAGAATGGCGCTGATATGGAACTTGACCGTATGCTCTGAAATTGTCAGAGCAATGGCAATGGCTTTATTGGTGAGGCCGTTGGCTAACTGATTGAGTACTTGGATTTCTCTGGGAGTGAGCGGTTCTGTCAGTGAAGAAACGAGCTCTCTGGAAGCAAAAGTGCTGCTGTTAAGGGCGAACAGGGTCTCGGCGATTTCTGGATGAAGGATTGTTAGGCCGGTGGCAATGGCCGCGATCGCCTCTCTCATCTGGTGAGCCGAAATGCTCATCGGCAGCACACTCACCGTGCCCGTGCCCAATAGCCGAAAGATCAGCCTGCGTTCATCCGCAGTGCTCTCTTGCCAGCCATCGAGCCAGTCATCGAGCAACAGGAGAACTGGCAGCGTTTCTTCAGGGGGCAAAGCCTCCAGCAGCTGCGCTAGCTCGCCAATCTCAATGTCCGAGAGCACAGGCAGCTCTATTACCGCCAAATCGGCGCGCCGACTCTGTAGCCAGTGGCTCAGCGCCTTGAGCTGGCTGACTTGAGCAATCACCTCGGTCGCTGCGGTCGTTGCCATTGCCGCCAGCCCAGCCCGAGTCACCGGATTTTCGGCGCAGATGACGATTTCTATCATGAGCTAGCGCGATCGCCCACAACAACGCTCACCGTCTGCATCTGACCGCCCCGCAGCAGCTCTATTTCCAGCGCCTGACCCACACTCTGGGGGCCGAGCAAAGCCTGCATCTGCTGTAGCGACTCGACCGGGCTCTGATCCACTGCGATAATCACATCGCCGAGCAGCATCCCCGCTTGGTCGGCGGCGCTACCCGGATCGACGCTGACAATCAAAATGCCCGCCTGATTGGTAAAGCCGTGCTGCTGCTGAACATTTTCGGGCAGCGGCACCCGCTGCATACCCACCCCCAAATAGCCGCGAGAAATCTTACCGCGCTGCTGTAGCTGCTGAACGACCTGGTCAATCGTTGAGGCGGGAATCGTCAAAATTTTGCGACGCGGACCGTAGGTATTAAATCCGACCACCTGGCCATCTGCATCAATCAGCGGACACCCTGCGCTGCCGCGATAGAGATTGAGATCGACGACGATGTAGCGATCAATTTGCCCGCCGCTCTGACTGCGCCAGGGGCCACCGATTTGAGAAATTATCCCCAGGCTGGCAAAAACCCCGCGCCTAGCCGAGCGGCCTACGGTCGTGACCAGCTGACCGAGCGCCAGTGCTTCGGCATCACCCAGAGTAGCGACCGGCAGGTCAACCCCCTCCGGCAACGATAAAACCGCCACGTCTGTCGTGGGGTCGCTACCCAATTGTTCCGCACTGACGCTTTTGCCATCAGGCAGCGTGAGCGTGAGCGCATCGTTTTGATGGAGCGCCTCGCAAGAGGTGACGATCAGCCCCTGACGCCAGTGAATGCCAGTGCCAGCCGACCGGCGGCCTTGAATGGCGACGACTGAGCCGCTGGCTTGAGTGATGATATTTGAGAGGGCGTGAGAGAGGTCTGCAAAAGAGGCGGGCATAGCGCGGTACTCGATTTAATTGGGATGCCTCTATTTTTGCCAGCGCCAGGGCCGATTGACATCGCCGATTCGAGTAGGAAGCACCCTAGCCACATCGCTAGACAGTCTTTTAAGGCGCTGGTGATGCAGTGGATTTTTACGGTTTTTAAAGGTGAGAATTTTTGTGATTCACCGGCTCATGGCACAATTGAAGCAGCCAGAGGATGGAAGGAATTTTGAGATGTTGAAGCGATTTGTCGCCCTGCTAGCTGTACTTGCACTGGGTCTACAGGGCTGCGCGGCAGGAACCAGTTTGCAATCGTATAGCAACAGCTACGAAGGCTACGAGTTTAAATATCCAACCGGGTGGGTCGCCGCAGATGTCCCCAACGGGCCAGATACGGTCTTCCACGACATTATCAACGCCAGCGAAAACGTCAGCGTGGTGATCAGTCCCGTCTCAGACGGCAAAACGCTGCCCGACATTGGCACCCCACTCGAAGTTGGCTATAAGCTCTCTAAAAGCATCACCTCTCAGAGTACAGACGACCGCAGCGTAGAGCTGGTAAACGCCCAGTCTTTTGAAGCGGGCGATAAGCTGTATTACATTTTGGAGTACGTGGCCAATTTGCCGTCGGGGACTCGCCACGACTTGGCCAGTGTGATTGTGCGGCGCGGGCAGCTCTATACCTTTAATGCTTCTATCTCAGAGCCAAGGTGGGAGAAGCTCAAAGATACAATCAAGCAAACGGTGGCCTCCTTTTCGGTTTACTAACCTTTTAGATTCTTTGATCTCATACCCTATGGCCGATATTCAATTTGTGCTGGCCTCGGCCTCTGTCGCTCGGCGAAAGCTGCTGGTAGAAGCGGGCATTCAGCCTTTTGTGTGCCCCAGCAATTTCGACGAAGACCAGGTAAAAATTCGCGACCCGCAGCAGCTGGTGCAGGTGCTGGCTGAGGGCAAAGCCACAGCCGTCGCGCCTCAGTTCCCCAGAGCGCTGGTACTAGGCTGTGATTCGGTGTTGTCAATTGACGGGGTGATTTACGGTAAGCCGGAGAGCCGGGAAGAGGCGATCGCCCGCTGGCAGCAAATGCGAGGCGGCACGGGCGAACTCTACACTGGCTACGCGCTGATTGCCCCCGGACGCGAGGCGCTGGTGAACTACCGGATGACGCGAGTATTTTTTGCCAAAGTCTCCGATCAAGAGATAGCGGCTTACATCGCCACTGGAGAACCGATGCACTGC
Source organism: Phormidesmidales cyanobacterium (assembly GCA_038260635.1). GTDB lineage: Bacteria > Cyanobacteriota > Cyanobacteriia > Phormidesmidales > Phormidesmidaceae > Phormidesmis. The sequence goes on along the minus strand of JBBSNR010000245.1, from coordinate 2,279 downwards.
GCTGGCGCGTTTGCCACTGACGGTAAGGGCAGTATGTTTGTTGAAAAAATTGAGGGCTGCCATACTAATGTGGTGGGTCTGAGCATACCGATGCTGCGGCAGATGATGGCAGAGCTAGGCTACCGCGCGATTGATTTTTGGGGCCAGTAGGCCATGGCTAAGGCGGATAATTTTCCTCAGGCTCGTCGCGCCGGTCGCTACCGGCGAGATCGCCCCTCACACTGGCTGCGATCGCGCTGGGGCGTAGGGCTGATGACAGCGGCGCTGGTGCTCGTAGCGGCGGCCTATATCGTCACTTACTACTGGGCCGAAGGTCTCTGGTTTGACGAGCTGAATTTTTTGTCCGAATTTTGGCTGCGATCGCTCACTCAGCTGGTTTTAGGACTATTCACGCTAGCCGCTAGCCTGGCTATCTCGTTTTTTAATCTCAACCTGGCGACGCGCCTTCAGTACAACCAAAACTGTCTGCTGCCTAATCAGGCCAATTTACGCACGGGGCTAGGCTTGCAGTGGCTGTTGCCAGTCATGCTGGGGCTAGGCGTCGTTATCGGCGCAGACCTGCTGTATCACACCCATCTGGCGATCACTGGTCTTTTTAGCCTGCGTCCGTCTATTCCGGTGCCTTTGGGTTTGGGCTTCAATTCTGACTGGGTGCTAGCTCAGCAGTTAGTCCAGCAGCCGGTGGGTATTGGCATTGTGGTGGGCTGTGCGATCGCCCTAGCCGCCGCCCCCCAAACGTTGATTCGAGTGGGGGCGGTGGTTTTAAGCCTGAGTTTTGGCGCTGTGCTCACTAAAGAGTGGGTGCGGGTGCTGCCTGCGCTCAACTTTGCTACCTTTGACCAGCTCGACCCTGTATTTGGCAAAGATCTCAGCTTCTATATTTTTCAGCTACCGCTGTGGGAGCTATTGGAGTTTTGGCTCTCGGGGCTGCTGCTGTTTATGCTGGCAGCGGTGACTTTAGAGTATTTGCTGGCGGGCAACACCTTTAGCCAGGGGCACTTTGCCGGGTTTTCGTTGCCTCAGCAGCGGCATCTCTATGCCCTGGCCGCTAGTCTGCTAATGGTGACGGCCCTGGGAAACTGGCTCAACCGCTACGAGCTGCTTTACTCCCAGCAGGGGGTGAGCTATGGCGCTAGCTTTACCGATGTTCAGATAGGTCTCCCGGTCAATGCCGCCCTCAGCCTGATTTCTTTAGGGCTGTCGCTGACCTTAATGTGGCGAGCTTTTGTGCAGCCTAGAGCAGGCTGGACTCAGTCTACCAGGCCGCTGCGGGCCCGGCCTGTGGTCGCGGCGATCGCCCTCTATCTGATATTCGCCTTGGTGGGCAATACCGCCGCCCCCTGGCTGGTGCAGCGCATCATCGTGCAGCCTAACGAGCTGGTGCGAGAGCTGCCGTATCTTGAGCGCACCATTAACTTTACCCGCAATGCCTTTGGCCTATCCGATATAGAGACCCGGCAGTTTGACCCGCAGGGCGACTTGAGCGCTGCCGACTTGGAAGAGAACGATCTGACGGTGCGTAACATTCGCCTGTGGGATACCAGGCCGCTGCTAGAGTCAAACCGGCAGCTACAGCAGATTCGCCTCTATTACGAATTTCCCGATGCCGACGTTGATAGATATACCCTGACTGACAATGGCCAAGAGGTAGACCGCCGACAGGTGCTGATTTCGGCGCGCGAGCTGAACTATGAACAGGTGCCCGCCAAAGCCAAAACCTGGGTAAACGAGCACCTGATCTACACCCACGGCTACGGCTTTACCATCAGTCCAGTGAATACAGCCGGGCCCAGCGGCCTGCCCGAATACTTTATTAAAGACATTGCGCACACGCCCAGTTCGCCGGTCATTCAGCAGTCTATTCCGGTGGGCAAGCCACGCATTTACTATGGCGAACTGACCGATACCTACGTTCTGACCGGGGCTCGGGTGCCAGAATTAGATTTTCCCAGCGGCAGTGACAACATTTACAACCGCTACGACGGTCAGGGCGGCATTAGTATTGGCACCTTTTGGCGGCGACTGCTGTTTGCCAAGCATATGGGCGACTGGAAGATGCTGCTCTCTAATGATATTACTACCGATACCCGGCTGATGTTTCGCCGCAATATCAAGCAGCGGGTGCGCCGCATTGCGCCTTTTTTACAGTTTGATGGCGATCCGTATCTGGTGGTCGCCGATGCGGGCGATGAGTTTGCTCGGCCCGGCGACGAGTCGGAGAAAAACTATCTGTACTGGATGATCGATGCCTATACGACGAGCGATCGCTACCCCTATTC
>JBBSNR010000244.1:0-5120 GCA_038260635.1 Phormidesmidales cyanobacterium | reverse complement strand
GGCGGCAGCAAAACTGCTTTTGGCACCTGTTCGGCCTCATCCAATTCCTCAGATGCGGCTAAGAATTCCTCTGGTGTTTCAGTTGTTTTTTCGGCAAAAGTCACAGCGGCAAAATGCGGAAAAAGTTCGTCAGACTGGCCAGTTTAAGACAGGGTTAATCTGTGCCAAACCAAGGCTGATCATATCATGGCAACAATACTTAGCAAAAAAACTTTGACCAGAGAACGGGCGTTAGTTTTGTGGCGGCGCTAACATAATCAGCTGCTTAGTCTGGAGAAGCCGCACGCCCTCTAACGATAGGCCGCTCTCTGAAAGGATGTCGGCAACTGATAGCGGCTGCTCAGGTGCGCACTTTTCTAAGAAGGAAAATTCTGCCTCTGTAATCGAGACGACCTGATAGTTGTAGTCGAAAAAGCTGCGGCTGGGCCAGCCTTCCATGCAGGGATGGCGCTCAGGAATCGCGGATAGCAGGGCTTGATCGTCTGTCCAGTCGGTTTTTTCGAGCGGTGGGCGGCTGAGGAAAAATTCAAAATGGGTCACCTCCGGGTCGAGCAGTTCGGTCAGTCGGTAGCGATCGCGCGCGCTTAACCTAGCTGCCCGATCAACCAGATCTGGCGCGGTGCCAATCAATCTAGACAGATCCCAATACTGCGGATTAGAAAAGCCTACAAAATCAAGCCCTGAGGCATCGATCAGCTCAAACAGCGTTTTCACGTTGTAGTCGATTTCTTGAGGATGCACGTACATATCGGCAAAGCATTCGTCTCGCTGATTCTCTAGCGCCCAGCGGGTTTCCTCTCGCTTTCGCAGCCGGTTTTGCTCAGGTAAAGACGAAAATAGCGTGCGGCCTACCTGAACACCATCTTTGTAGTCGCCCTGGCGATCGCCTTGCAGGAGTGCGATCGCCGCTTGAGTCAGCTGAATCTCCCAGCGGCCCAGCTCAGCGTAGACAAAAATATGAAAAATGCCGCCGGGAGCCAGTTTTTTCGCCAGGGCCTGAATGCCTCTAATCGGGTCGGGCAGATGGTGCAGCACCCCTACACAGTTGATCAAGTCAAACTCGCCCGGAATCTGGTCCACATCGTAAATACTGAGGTTGTGAAACGCCACTCGATTTGCGCCAGACCGCTGACAGCGCTCGGTGGCAACGGCGACTGCCCCTGCACTCAAGTCAATCCCGACGACGTCAGCCTCAGGATTAAGATGGACCAAATACTCGGTGCCCACGCCCGTACCGCAGCCCGCATCTAAAATCCGCACCTGCCCTGGCTGTGGCTTACGCCCTGTACAAAAACTATAGGCAGAAGGCCAGTGCCAGCGCCAGTTGTAGCCGGGCGGCGCTTCATCCAATAGCGGCTCAGGCGGGAAGGGATAGGTGTCATAGAGCTGGGCGACTGCCGCACTGACCTCTGAATTTGAACGCGCTGTCGCTGAAGCAGATTGGGATGCTGAAGATTGAGGTGCCGAAGATTGAGGTGCCGAAGACTGTGTCATAGCCACTGGTTTTACTTGATTTACATCGATAGGGAGCCTCTTCACAGCATCCCTTAGGCCGCCCACTGAAGTGAAAATGAAGGAAACCAAAAGTTACAAAACTTATCTCTACTCTCAGAGAGTTCAAACGATCCCGTATGATCGCTAGAGGAAAGGTTTGAGCCGTTCTTCGTTTGCCCGGGCAGCGCTCCAGATAGAACGGTATCGGATCAAACAATACGGTTCTTAACAATACCGCAGTTGCCTTTCCAAATCGTTTTACTCTGAAAGCACCAGCTCTAAACAGCCCATTACTTTTGACGAGTCCTCATTCTTATATAGGGAGTCTTTGAGAACCCATGACAGTGACAGCCAGCGGCGGCAGCTCTGTAGCACGGCCCCAACTTTACCAAACTCTGCCTGCCTCAACGATTGCTCAGGCAGAGCAAAAAGATCGCTATATGGAGCGCACCGAACTCGGTGAACTCAAGACTTTCTTTAGCTCAGGGCTGAAGCGATTGGCGATCGCTCAGACTCTGACTCGCTACTCCGAACTAATCGTCTCCCAGGCGGCCAACCGTATCTTCACCGGTGGCTCTGCCCTGTCATACCTGGAGAAGCCCGGCGATGCGCCCATGGAGATGACCCGAGGCGGCGTACCTCTAGACGAAAAAGAATCCGCCAGACTCGGCACCTCTACATTCGTCGATAGCAAAGACAGCGGCAGCGGCGGCATTTTAGACAGCGTTCGCAACCTCCTGGTTAACAACCCCGAAGTCGGGCCAACCCCCGCTGGCTTCAGGCCGATTAACGTGGCTCGCTATGGCCCGAGAAACATGCAAAAGTCCCTGCGGGACATGAGCTGGTTTTTGCGCTACCTCACCTATGCGATCGTTGCGGGCGACCCCAACATCATCAAGGTGAACGTGCGCGGTCTGCGAGAGATCATCGAAAACGCCTGCTCAACGCCAGCGACCTTAGTCGCTATCCAAACTATGCGCGGTGCCTCAGTCACCTACTTCAAAGGTGACTCAGAAGCTCAAGACATTCTGCGGCAGTACTTCGATGTCATGCTCACCGAGTTTCGTGGGCCCACGCCTTCTAATAAGCTACGACAGCGTCCCTCGCCCGATCTGCAAGGGCTCCAGCTCCCTCAGATCTATTACAACGCCTCCGAGCGCCGTCCCGTATACGCGATGAAGCCGGGCCTTTCTAGCGTTGAGAAAAACGACGTCGTCAAAGCTGCCTACCGTCACGTCTTCGAGCGCGACATCACCCGCGCTTACTCCCAGTCCATCTCCGACTTAGAGTCGAAGGTGAAAAACGGCGAGATTTCCATGAAGGAATTCGTTCGCCGATTGGCTAAGTCACCGCTCTATCGCAAGCAATTCTTTGAGCCCTTCATCAACAGCCGGGCATTGGAACTCGCGTTCCGCCACATTCTCGGTCGCGGCCCTAGCTCCAGAGAGGAAGTGCAAAAGTACTTTTCCATCGTCTCTGAAGGTGGCTTGTCTAAGCTGATCGATGCTCTGGTCGATTCGAATGAGTACGCTGACTACTTTGGCGAGGAAACCGTTCCTTACATTCGCGGCCTGGGTCAAGAAGCGCAGGAATGCCGCAACTGGGGCGCGCAGCAAGATCTGTTTAACTACAGTGCGCCCTTCCGCAAGGTGCCTCAGTTTGTCACGCTGTTTGCCTCCTACGAGCAGCCCCTGCCCGACCAGCATGTCTACGGTGCAGGCAACGATCCGCTAGAGATTCAGTTCGGCGCAATCTTCCCCAAAGAGACGCGCAATCCCAGCAGCAGCCCAGCTCCCTTTAATAAAGATACTCGGCGCATCCTTATTCACCAGGGCGCGGGTATCAATAACCAGGTCAGCAATCCGGCGGCGCGGCCTTTAGCGCCCGGTTCGCTGGGGGCAAAGGTCTTCAAAATGGAGCAGAATGCCTTCACCGGCGACAATTCGGCCAGCGTCAAGTTCACCGAAAAGTCCACGAAGACCATCATTGATGCCATCTACCGCCAGGTGTTTGGCTATGAGGTGTTTGCTGGACAGCGCCTTATAAGCGCTGAAAATCGCCTGGAGACTGGCGAAATCAATGTCCGCGACTTTGTCAGAGCCATTGCTAAGTCAGAGACTTTCCGGAAGCGCTACTGGACTTCGCTGTACGTGATGAAGGCGGTGGAATTTATCCACCGTCGATTGCTAGGGCGTCCGACCTACGGCAGGCAGGAGACCAATAAGTACTTCGACATCTGTGCGAAAAAAGGATTCTACGCGCTGATCGATGGGATTGTCGATTCGCAGGAGTACACCGAGTGCTTTGGCGAAGATACGGTGCCTTACGAGCGCTATCTGACGCCAGCCGGGCAGGCGATGCGATCGCTCAGAGTCGGCTCTATCCAAGACACTGGCGCTCGGGTAGAGGCGCTGATTACACCGCGCTTCATCGAGCTAGGGGCCGTTTCTACAGAGCGCCCCAGGCCCGAAGTGGAGCAGCGCATTCGTCAGGGCGTCAGCGTACAGCGCGAGCAGAAAAAGATCTTCAAGCTCACGAATACAGCCGATAAGTCTGCTGTCAAAACGGTTGCTCAAGCAGCCTACCGTCAGATCTTTGAGCGTGATATTGCGCCTTACGTCATCAAGGGCAACGAGTTCTCCGAGCTAGAAAGCAAGCTAGGCAACAGTGAAATCAACCTCAAAGAATTTATTGAGGAACTGGGCTGCTCTGGTCTCTACATCAAAGAGTTCTACGCGCCTTATCCCAATACCAAGGTAATTGAGTTAGGGACTAAGCACTTCCTGGGCCGGGCTCCTCAAGACCAGGGGGAGATCCGCAAGTACAACAAAATCCTTGCGGCTGAAGGCATTCGTGGCTTTATCCGCGCTCTAGTAGACACGTCAGAATACGCTCAGTACTTTGGCGAAGACACCGTACCCTACCGGCGTTTCCCCACGCTGCCAGCGGCCAACTTCCCCAATACCGAGATTCTCTACAACCGTCTGACCAAACAAAGCGATGAGGTAGTCGTCCCCAGCTTCGAGCCGGCAAACACGACTACACCCGTAGAGCAAATGCCGCTCATGGCCAGCGCTACTGGAGAATAGATTCGCAGCCAACGCCCAGAAACTCAGTTGTTGAATGCTCTGTGAAGGGCGCAACATGTTGCGCCCTTTTCTGCGTGGCCCAGCCAGCTGAGCTGAACTGCTGGCTGCCGTCAATTTCTGAGGATCTTTATTACGAAATATTTCCAAACCTCTAAGAAGGTCAGCGGAATACCGGAAAATGTTTACGGAAGGTAGCTGAGCCGAACAAGATGAGCTTACTTAAAGCGTAGACCTCACGAACTGATATCTTGTTTGCTTGCAAGCAGAAAAGTTTGAACTTCTACGGTAGGCCGTTTGTCAGTTCTCCTCTCGTTCTTAAAAGCCAATGCTCCAAAAGCCGCACCGCAGTTTGCAGAGCATTGACAGTTTAGGGCCAGAGATGAGGCCGCTGACTAGAGCTTAGCTGTTTGTTTTTTGAAAGCCAGTTGCACTCATCTGGTTTATTCTTTCGGAGGAATCCATTAATGAGTATAGTCACGAAGTCAATCGTGAATGCCGACGCTGAGGCCCGCTACCTCAGCCCCGGCGAATTAGATC
>JBBSNR010000243.1:0-5125 GCA_038260635.1 Phormidesmidales cyanobacterium | reverse complement strand
TATTTGCTGCTCTGCTGGGGTAACCCCAAAGAAAGCTACTATGCCTGGGCCTATCCGGAGTCGGGGTGCGATCGCATCATCGCCACCCGCAGCCAACCTAGCGGCATCAAAGTATAGCCGCGCCCACCACGGTATAATTCCAAAACAATCAAATCGCCTTAACTCATGCCCATTGCCGTTGTCACCATCGAAACTCACGGATTTCCCGCTTCGCTAGCCGCCGCAGATGCCATGGTCAAAGCAGGCCGGGTCACCCTGATAAAAATCGCTCCCGCCGATAGCGGTCATCAGTACGTAGTCGTCCGGGGCCAAAATGCAGAAGTTGAAAGAGCCCTCGAAGCCGGTCTCAAGGCCGCTAACGCCTGCTACGGCGACGGCGCATACGCTCACACTCTCATTCCCAACCCCACTCAAAACGTTCTCACCACGCTAGAACTCGACTACACCGAAGAATCGCTCCCATTTGTCGAGTAGGGTGGGCTGAGGCCAAAGAACACAGCGCCAGACTTTTCCTCTTCCAAAAAATTACGTTCACCTCAATTGAGCCCATTCCCTTTCTCCCGTACAATCATTGATGGAGTTCATAGAGTGGCCTCCATTAATATTTAGGAGATTATAGATGCCACAGGCAGTTGGATCGCTTGAAACCAAAGGGTTTCCCCCCGTACTTGCAGCCGCAGATGCGATGGTGAAAGCCGGTCGAGTGACTCTAGTGAGCTACATTCGAGCAGGCAGCGCCCGGTTCTGCATCAATATTCGGGGCGATGTCTCAGAGGTCAAAGCTGCGATGGAAGCCGGGGTAGAAGCGGCCCAAAATGCGCCCGGTGGCGTGCTCGAAACCTGGGTGATTATTCCGCGTCCGCATGAGAACGTGGTCGGTGTGCTGCCGATTCAGTTTGATGAGAGCGTAGAGGAATTCCGCGAAGCTGTAGAAGTGCCGGTGATTCCAGGTAGCCGCAGCGGTCGCCAACTGTAGTCAGCCTTTTAGCTCAGCCTCTCAGCTCAGCCTTTTAGATATGCCCACGCTCCTCACTGCCAATACGCCCGAAACCTTCCCGCTGATGGCCGTGGTGGGCCAAGAATCGATTAAGTTTGCGCTGCTGCTATCAGCGGTAGATCCAGGGCTGGGCGGGGTGGTGATTGCTGGCCGGCGGGGGACGGCTAAATCCGTGCTGGCGCGGGCACTCTACCAGCTGCTGCCGCCGATTGAAATCATTGAAGGATCCTGCAATTGCGATCCGACCAAACCCGGCGAATGGGACGATGAGACGGCCAGTCGATTTGCCGCTGACACGCCGGTTGAAGATCTGCCGGCTCAGGTGATCAAAGCTCCCTTTATTCAAATCCCGCTGGGCGTCACCGAAGATCGGTTGCTGGGCTCTGTCGATGTGGCCAAATCTATTCGCACTGGGCAAAGTGTATTTCAGCCGGGGTTGCTAGCAGAGGCTCACAGAGGCGTCCTCTACATCGACGAAGTCAATCTCTTAGACGACCAAATTAGCAATCTGTTGCTTTCTACGCTCACCCAGGGTCGCAACCAAATTGAGCGCGAAGGCATTAGCTTTCAGCATCCGTGTCAGCCGCTGCTGATTGCGACCTACAACCCTGAAGAGGGGAATCTGCGAGAGCATTTGTTGGATCGGATTGCGATCGCCCTCTCTGCCGACGCTGGCCTCACCCTAGAAGACCGGGTCACCGCCGTTGAACAGGTCAATCGGTTTGCCAATGATCCAGCTCCCTTCCTGGCCGAATACGAAGAAGAGATTGACTCGCTCAGAACTCAAATCATCCTGGCTCGCGAGTGGCTCAAAGATGTCACCATCACCACCGATCAGATTAGCTATTTGGTGACTGAGGCGCTGCGCGGCGGTGTGATGGGTCATCGGGCTGAGCTGTTTGCCGTGCGGGTGGCCAAAGCCTGCGCCGCGCTAGATGGCCGCACTAATGTCACGGCTGATGACCTGCGCCACGCCGTTGAGCTGGTGATTGTGCCGCGCTCTAGCGCCATTCCTCCGCAGGCAGAAGAACCGCCGCCACCGCCGCCACCGCCACAAGACCAGCAAGATGACTCTGATGAAAATCAGGAAGATGACTCTGATCAAGACGATGACTCCGAAGAAGAACAGGAGGAACAGCCTGAACAGCCGCCCTCTATTCCAGAAGAGTTTGTCTTTGATCCAGAAGGCGTCGTCATCGATCCTGCTCTGCTAGCGTTTGCCAGCAGCAACAGCAAGCAAGGGTCTTCGGGTAAAAACAGCGTGATCTTCTCTGACGAACGCGGTCGGTATATCAAGCCCTTTATTCCCACCGGGCCAGCCCGCCGAATTGCAGTAGATGCCACCCTGCGGGCGGCGGCTCCTTACCAGAAGGCGAGACGCGATCGCCAACCCGACCGCAAAGTCATCGTCGAACCAGGAGACATTCGCGCCAAGCGATTAGCCCGCAAAGCCGGATCCCTCATCATTTTTGTGGTCGATGCCTCGGGCTCAATGGCGCTTAACCGAATGCAAAACGCCAAAGGCGCGGTATTGAGCCTGCTCACCGATGCCTACCAAAACAGAGACCAGGTTGCGTTGATTCCCTTCCGGGGTGAACAAGCTGAAGTGCTCTTGCCGCCGACCCGCTCCATCACAGCCGCGAAACGTCGCTTAGAGACTATGGCCTGTGGGGGCGGATCTCCCCTTGCCCACGGACTCATGCAAGCCGTGCGGGTGGGCACCAATGCCCAAAAATCGGGCGATGTCGGCAGCGTAGTGATTGTCGCCATTACCGATGGCCGGGGAAATGTGCCGCTGTCTCGCTCTCTCGGCGATGACCCCGAAGACATAGAAGAAAAGCCCGATATCAAAGCCGAGCTGCTGGAGATTGCGGGCAGCATTCGCGCGACTGGCTATCAGCTGTTGATTATTGATACTGAGCGAAAGTTTGTCTCTACAGGATTCGGTAAGGAGTTGGCGAAGGTGGCAGGCGGCAGGTATTATCAGCTGCCTAAGGCGACCGATCAGGCGATCGCTTCCATGGCCCGCACCGCACTCTCCGACGCAAAATCTTGAACAACAGGTCAAGATTCCATAGACAGCTGATCTTTTGACTGTTGGAATGCCTGTATAAACCCGACCATATAAGGTTCGAGAAACGTCTGATGGGTCAACAGCGTTCGATCCACCACCTCTGCCATCAACATCTCGTTCCACTGGCGGGTCATTTCCCAGGGTACCCCTACACGTGGCATCACCATTGTGCATACCCTGACTAGCTCGTCTTCGACGGGTGCTAAACTGCCCTGCATCACGCAAAGCCACAGATATGCCTGAAACATATTCAAATCTCGAATGCACGAATGTTTCACGCCAGGATGATCCAATCTTCCGCGCCGCATAGTCTCTCTAGGAAACTGTTGTAAAAGATCTGTATAAACCCGCTGAGCGATCTCTTCGGACTGCGGCAGCATCCGTTTAACCAGCTGAAATGCGGGCGAGCTATACTGATGGTTGCCTGCTGCAATACAGATGCGTGACCATGGAAGCGCTACCTGCTCTTCTAGAAACTTGAAGTAAGGTTCAACACAAATTTTCTCGACAGCCGTCAAGTTTTTCAGTAGCGCCACATTGCTGAAGTTAAGGTGAGTGGTGAGAAATCCTAATTTTGCCCAGTCGCTAGAAACTTGATGGCGGTCTTGATACTCTAGCAGCAAGGGCTCTATAAAACTAGCCAGCTCTATAACCTCTGAAACACTCAAACCAGCCATTAGAGGATTATGCTCACCCTTGTTGCCTTGTGGTTCATTAGTGGCAACAGAGGATGCCCGCTGATAAAACTCTATAAGCGTTAAGTAGATTTCAACGGAACACTGCACAACCCGTTTAGCTTCTTGCAGGCTAGTGGCTGATGGATCGTAGTCATGCAGCTCACGCGCCTGAGTATCGGCAAATTCGCAGTTCAACTTGACAAGCGCTCGATGCAATTTTGCAGCGGTTTCGCGTCTACCCTCTGGCGAAGCTGTTTGAGCCACAGTATTATAAATAGCAGACTGTTGAACAATAGGGCTTTGTCCATAGAATTGTATTTGTGGCTTATATCGATCTGCCCAAGCTTGAATGAGCTCTGTGACGGTCAGGCTAGGAGAGAGATCTGACGAGACGAGCCTAGAGAGGTCTGAGGAAACAAGCATAGGAGACCATTTTACTCCGTTGATGAATTTGTTTGAGAAACCTTGGGAATGCAGAAAGGTCGAAAATTAGCAGAAAGATAAAGACTTTACTCAAATCAACACTAACTGGTAAATTCTTAGCGGTTCGCTTTTTTAAGTTTTTATGGAGAGGCTTCACAGTATAATAAAGCGCCCGATAAGTTCAGTAGCCTTACACCCGTACATGCCATGCCCAGAGCTGATTTTACGCTGTAGAGAGAAAAGTGAATTAGGCTGGCGGCGAAGCTAATCCATCGGAAAATGAGCAGAGTGTGGCTCGATGGGATTGTTGCCATTACCGATAGCAGGAGAAATGTGCCGCTGTCTCGCTCTTTCGGCACCCCGCAGACATAGGAAAAAAGCCCGATATCAAGGCCGAACTACTGGAGACTGCGGGCAGTATTCGCGCCATTGGCTATCAGCTGTTGATTATTGACACTGAGCGAAAGTTTGTCTCTACAGGATTTGGTAAGGAGTTGGCGAAGGTGGCAGGCGGTAGATACTATCAGCTGCCTAAGGCGACGGATCAGGCGATCGCTTCCATGGCCCGTACCGCTCCTGCCGATACGAAGTTCTAAGCAGCTTGCTCGCTGTTGGTCGTCACCGACAGTTTGAGCCCTAACTGATTCAACAAATTAACCACCGTTGGCAACGCCAGAATTTCGTCTTGAGCCAGTGACTGGTAACATTTCTCCCAGTCAGAACTGGCCTTGTCTCCACCTCTATGAGCTTCAGCTACGTTCCTCAGCGCTAGTGAAATGTGTTCAAAATCACCGTCTTCAAAAACGGCAGCCAAATAAGCCGCCGCCTCCAGCGGGTCTTTCAAAGATTCAATTAAGTAAGCGTGATAACTTTTATGAGTTTTCATTTTGCCTAGCCTGAAAATCTGCCCAATACTGCTTTGCTCTAAGGATATCCCTATCTTGAGTCTTTTTG
>JBBSNR010000242.1:0-5129 GCA_038260635.1 Phormidesmidales cyanobacterium | reverse complement strand
TGATGGCAGCGGGGGAGGTGATTGATTCACTTGCGGCGGTCGTGCGTGAGCTGGCTGAGAATGCCTTGGACGCGGGGGCGACGCGGATCGCGGTTAGCCTCTGGCCCGAGCAGTGGCAAGTCCGGGTCGCAGACAACGGCTCAGGGATGGATCTGAGCGATTTGCAGCAGGCAGCTATGGCCCACGCCACCAGCAAAATTTCTACCCGCCCCGACCTACTAAACGTTCGGAGTTTGGGGTTTCGGGGCGAAGCCTTGCATAGCATTGCCCAGCTCGCGCAGCTGGAAATTTGTAGTCGCCCGCAGTCTCATGCCGCGCAGGGCTACTGGGTGCGCTACAGCATCGAAGGGCCACCTGAGGAGAGTCAGTCGGTGGCGATCGCCCCTGGCACCATTGTCACCGTCAGCCATTTATTCGACCGCTGGCAGGCCCGGCGACTTGTCCCCTCACCGGCTCAACAGATCAAAGCAGTAGGTCAGCTGATTCAGCAGCTCGCGCTCTGTCACCCGCAGGTGACCTGGCAGCTAGAAAAAGACGATGTCCCCTGGCTGTCTCTGTGGCCTGGCCTCACCGCTAAAGCCGTGCTGCCCCAAATACTGCGCAACGTGCACGCTACCGACATCAAAGAGTTGAGCGCAGACGGGCTTTACCTGGCAGTGGGCCTCCCTGATCGCTGTCATCGGCGGCGGCCAGACTGGGTGCGGGTCGCTATCAACGGTCGGCCAGTGGAGGTGAGCGAACTCTCCTACGCGCTGATCAACAGCTTTCGGCGGACTTTGCCGCGCGATCGCTACCCCTTATGCTTTTTGCACCTCACCCTGTCGCCCACCCAGCTCGACTGGAATCGGCATCCGGCTAAGTCGGAAGTCTACGTGCAGGGTGTGGCGGCGATTTGCGATCGCATCACCACAGCCGTCGCCGACATTTTGCGGCTCGACCATCTCAACGAAACCTACCAAACTCAGCGAGCGAGCGCGTTGATTAAAGCCGCTGAACAAACGGGGGAGTATTCTGCCTCACGGCAGATTCAGACGACAGCGTCAGAAGAGCCGATGGTCAATTTATCTGATGCTTTACCAGGCCGTTTGCCGGGCGATTTGCGGGCGATCGCTCAGGTGCACAGCATGTACATTTTGGCCGAGCACGAAGGGGGTCTCTGCCTGATTGAGCAGCATATTGCTCACGAGCGGGTGCTCTACGAACAGCTTCAGCAGCGCTGGCAGATGGTCCCAGTCGAATCACCTGTTGTTCTTTCTAACTTGAATCCTGAGCAAGTCGAAAGGCTGACTGAAATTGGCCTCGAAGTCGCCCCGTTTGGCGATAGCCTGTGGGCCGTCCGCACTGTGCCCGAGCCGCTGAGCCAGCGAGCAGACTGCGCCGATGCCCTCAAAGAGCTGAGCTTGGGCGCAAACCTGGAAGCCGCCCTAGTCGCGACCGCCTGCCGCACCGCGATTCGCAACGGCACAGCGCTGAGTCAACCAGAAATGCAAACGCTTGTAAACCAGTGGCAGCGAACGGCGCGGCCTAGCACCTGCCCCCACGGACGCCCCATCTGCCTGACCCTAAAAGAATCCAGCCTGGCTAAATATTTTCGCCGCAGCTGGGTCGTTGGCAAAAGTCATGGCATCTAGAGAGTTGTGAAGCGGCAAGAAGCAAATATTTTCTTTTCCTTAACCTTCCCTTTGCTTTCAGTTAACACTGAATTTTGATGATTGGCCTAGAGTCGGTAAGTGCTTGGGTCAAGTTAGCAAATTTCGCTAAGCGCTGTAAGTTTGCTAGCGCACATTTTATCTCTAACGCCTGAAGGCTAGAACAGCCGCTTAAGCAGGCCGAGCAGGAGACCGATCCATTCGTCGTTAATGGGGCTAACTCGTTTTGTCTTTGGTACCTTCTACGCCCGTCTATGCTTCATCTGAGCAGTTTGTTACGGTAATAGAGCAGCTCTATCAGGAGCGATCGCTCATCTCCTACACTGCTGGCCGCAACATTCCTCTACAGCGTCAGTATCTGTACATTATCTGTCGGGGCATTGTGCAGCTGCACACCATTCACGCCGATGGGGGCGAAACGCTAGTAGGGCTGTGTGGGCAGTCTATGGCTTTTGGCCGCTCTCTGAGCAGCGCCGATCCCTACTGGGCAACTGCGCTCACCGATACTGACATTTTACCGTTAGCGGTGAGCGAAGTCGAAGCTTCCCCCGCCCTCACCGCCGCGCTGTATCCGCAGATTGTCCGCCGCTTGCAGCAGGCCGAAGCCTGGCTCTCTATCTCTGGCAAACGCCTGGTTGCCGATCGCTTGCAGTGCCTGCTAATTCAGCTAGCGCAAGACTTTGGCCATGTAGAACCTGGCGGCGTGCGAATCAAACTGCGCCTGACTCACCATCAGCTTGCAACTATCATTGGCACCACCCGCGTCACCGTCACCCGCCTGCTGCGTGACTTCAGAACTGAAGGCTGGCTGAGTATTCATCAGCGACAGCTGATTTTGTCGCCCAAGGTAGTAGGGCTGGCGCAGCAGGGCGAGTCGGCTGACTAAACTACGCACCCACCACTACACCGCCATTGGGATGCAGCACCTGACCGGTCATGTAAGAAGAGTCTTCTGAGGCGAGGAAGACAAAGCAGGTAGCCACTTCGACCGGCTGACCAGGACGCTTCATAGGCACCTGTTTGCCAAAGCCTTCTACTTTCTCAGCGGGGAAAGCATCGGGAATAAAGGGCGTCCAAATGGGGCCGGGGGCAACGCCGTTGACGCGAATGCCTTTTTCGAGGACGCGCTGAGAGAGCGATCGCAAAAAGGCCAGATTAGCGCCTTTGGTAGTCGAGTAGCTGAGCAGCGGCGCATTGCCTTTGTAGGCATTGATCGAGGTGGTGATGATAATGGCGCTGCCTTCTTTTAAGTGAGGAAGAGCGGCCTTGGTGAAGTAAAACATCGGAAACACATTCGTGCTAAAGATGCTGCCGAGCCGGGCCGAGTCGATTTCTTCCCAATCTTCTTCTAAGTATTGCTCAGCGGCGTTGCTGACTAAGATATCAAGCTGGCCAAATTCATCAACGGTCTTTTGTACCACTTCCTGACAAAAGGTTTCATTGCTGATGTCGCCGGGCAGCAGCAGGCATTTTTGGCCCCGCGCTTCGACTTCTGCTTTGGTTTTTTGAGCGTCCTGAGTTTCGTCTAGATAGGAAATGGCGACGTTTGCGCCTTCTTTGGCATACAGAACGGCAACTGAGCGCCCAATACCGCTGTCGCCGCCGGTGATTAAGGCTACTTTGCCTTTAAGCTTTTCGCTGCCCTTGTAGCTATCGCGATCAAAAATCGGCGATGGCGTCATCTCATGTTCGTGAGCGGGCTGGCGATCTTGTGCCTGAGCGGGAATTTGATCGGCAGAAATGACCATGTGGAGTCTCCTTTCGTAAAGATTACTCCATCTATGAGAGCGGTTCTCCAGTCTTTTTTTCACCGTCTAAAAGCAGACTTTGACAGGTTGCTTTCTGTCAATCTCTACGTCGTAAGAAGCAGGCCAGGGGGGCTTTTGGGTATGGATTTTAGGCGCGATCGCCTACTCTACATCTGTCGGTTCAGTTGCCCCATCGGTCGCTCCGATGATGATGCCCGCCAGTTGAACAGCCCAGCCGCCAACCGCGACAAAAAACAGCAGCGTCAGCGGCGCTAGCCCTGCAAAGGGAAAAGCAATCAGCAAAAGAACAGTCAGCAAAATAGTCAGCCTAACCCAGTCACTATTCATGGCACATCTCTACAACAACATGTCTTTAAAGTAGCGGCTAGCCTCAAGGTCTGTCTTCAGCCAGAAGACTACTTGTCAATGACTCTCTACGCTCAAGAGTGACGTTTTAGCTTTCATCCAGGTGATGAGCGACAGTTTATGAATATTTTGAAGAATGCTTCACGAGTGGGCCAGCTAATTAGCCTATCAAAGCTGCGCAGTTTGGCGATGGTGCTGGTAGCGGGCGTTTTGATGCTGGTGACGACAGCCTGCAATCAGCCCGATATGACCGCTAGCCAGCCGCCAGTCCCCGATACAACTGAAGCGGCTGTTGACCGGGCACAGAATAACCTCAGCGATCAGGCCATTGATGAAGATGTCCTCTCCCAACAGGGAGAATCACGGGCTCGGCAAAGCGGTGGCGCAGCAACAACCGAATAGCAGCTACTCTTTAAAGCGACCCGCAAGCGTGAGGACTCGCTGTGATTTCACTCGCGTGGCTATCGGGCCTCATAGCCCTACTGCTAGCTTTTATCCACATCTACGCTGGCAAGTTCAAGTCGCTTAGAAGCACGCCTCGCAGCCGCTGGCTTTCACTGGGCAGCGGCGTCTCAGTGGCCTACGTCTTTGTCCATGTTTTGCCGGATCTGGGCGCTGCTCAGGCCGAGTTTCAAAGCAGTGTAGAAATTTTCGACACGATTGAGCACCATATTTATCTGCTGTCGCTACTGGGGACGCTGGCGTTTTACGGCTTAGAGCGGGCGGCGAAGGTGTCGCGTCAGAGAAGCCGGCAAGAAGGTGAGGGCGACGCAACTCAGCCAGGGGTCTTTTGGCTGCACATGGCCTCGTTTTCTCTGTATAACGCGCTGATCGGCTATTTGCTGGTGCACAGAGAAGAGCCTGGTCTGGGGAGTTTGGTGGTTTATGCGATCGCCATGGCCCTGCACTTTTTGGTCAACGACTACAGCCTGAGTGAAGATCATAAGTGGGCCTATGAGCGAAAGGGCCGCTGGATTTTGTCGGCGGCTATTATCTTCGGTTGGGTGGTCGGCACCCAAACCACTATTCACGAAGTGGCGACCGCAGTGCTCTTCGCTTTTTTAGCTGGCGGCATTATTCTCAACGTGCTCAAAGAAGAGCTGCCCCAAGCCAGAGAAAGTCGCTTTTGGACGTTTGCCCTGGGCGCGGTGGGCTACTCGGTACTGCTGCTGGCGCTCTAGCTGCTCTATATCGGTTCAACTGGGTTGGCTCGCACTGTAATCGAGGCTGGCAGCGTTACCCCCATCGCTGCTGCGGACTCCAGATTAATGTGAAGCTGTAGCGCCTTAACAGATTCCACAGACAAATCGCTGGGTCTATTGCCTTTGATGACTTTGGCCACCATCGCTCCGGTCTGACGGCCCAT
>JBBSNR010000241.1:0-5137 GCA_038260635.1 Phormidesmidales cyanobacterium | reverse complement strand
TGATCAAGCCTGGTTGAATTTACTTTACTAATTTGCTATCTAACTACAGTAGCAAACCTGGGTCAGCAAAACTTTGCCAACTTCGCTGCTAATGATAATCTGCCGCTGGCGATCAAACAGGACGCTGCCGACCTGTACGCTTTTCTCAGTATGGGTTTGGATGTATTGGTGCGATCGCCTATCCACCCGCTCAGCGATCGCCCCATACACCCGACCTACCCAATTTTGCTGATCTTGATGATCCAACTTTCTCAAGATCTCCAGGGCCGCTTCCGTCGTTGGACTGGCCAAAATTTGCTGAACAATTGGGGTCTCTAACCCAACCTCGGCGCAGCAGGCCGCCATGATTTCTTGCCGCGCGTCGGCGACATGGTGGTGGGTATGAAAAATTCCACCTGCTAGCTTAATCAGCTTGCCGTGGTAGCCAAATAGCAAAATTGAGCGCACGCCTAGCAGCCCGGCTTCCGCTAGCAATGGCCCGATCCAGTTGGCCGTTTTCAGGCGGCGGTTCGGCTCAATGCCCAGCTTGAGCGCCAGGTCGAGCCCGTTTTCTCCCAGGCAAAATACCAGGTCACTATATTCGGTAGACTTTTCCCTGAGTGCTTGGCGGTAAGCTTCTAGCTGACCGGGCGCACTCAGCGGCTGCGCCACACCGCTGGTACCGAGCAAAGACAGCCCATTGACAACGCCAAAAGCTGCGTTGGAGGTGCGCAGCGCCAGCCGTTTGCCCTCTGGCAAAATGATCGTGACCTGAATTTTTTGCCCTGGCTTGAGCTTTTCTGACAGGTTGGTCTGCAAGAGCTGACGAGCGTAGGTATAGATGGCCGCGTTGTCCTCATGGCGACCAATACCTGCTCCGCCCTGTAGTTCAACGGGCGCTGATTGATCGGCATTGGCCCAGCGGACAATCGACCAAATAGGCGTGTGACGAGTCAAATCCAGATTATCGCCGGGATCGCTGCGGGTGATGGCGAGAGCTGACGTTTTTGACAGCAGTGCGAGCTGCTCGATGGGGATATGGGCGGTTTCGGCAGGTGTAATTAAGTTTAGCGTGATAGTTTCTGGCGAGTTTGTATTGTCTTGCAGATGCTGGAGGGCAGCGATCGCCCCCGCGCAGGCAAACACCGGCAGCGTATAGCCACTTCTCGGTTCGTTGGTAAGAGCTGGCTGTGTCATTTATCTATGGATAGTGGACTATGGAGAAAAGGAGTTTCATCCGACCCGCTTATGCCCCCCACAACTGCTAACCCCATCGACTACTTGCGCATTAGCTTGATTGATCGCTGCAATTTTCAGTGCGTCTATTGTATGCCGGAGGGCGCTGACCTTCAGTACGCCTTGAAGGAGCACTGGCTTTCTCACGATGAGATTTTGCAGCTCTTGGGCGAGGTATTTATTCCGCTGGGGTTTACGCGCTTTCGGCTGACGGGGGGCGAACCGCTGCTCAGGCCGGGAATTGTGGAGTTGGTAGACGCGATCGCTCACCTCCCCCAAACTCAAGACCTGGCGATGACAACCAACGGCTTTCTCCTGGAAAAACTCGCTCAGCCCCTTTACGAGGCCGGATTACGGCGCATCAATATCAGCTTAGATTCGCTCAATGCGGAGACCTTTCAGAAAATTATTGGGGGACGGGGGCGATCGCGCTGGCAGGATGTCTGGCAGGGAATCCAGGCTGCTCATCAGGTCGGCTTTTCACCGCTGAAGCTCAATGTAGTCGTGATCCCCGGCATCAATGAGAATGAAGTTCTAGATTTGGCGGCGCTAACGCTCGACCAGGAATGGCACGTTCGCTTTATTGAATTTATGCCGATTGGCAATGATAGCCTGTTTGGGGAAAAGGGCTGGATTGACAGCGAGGCGATTCGGGCTCAGATTGCTCAGCGCTGGGGTTTGGCAGAAGGCAGAGTCAAAGGAAACGGCCCGGCTGATGTGTTTCAGATTCCGGGTGCGAAAGGAACGCTGGGGTTTATCAGTCAGATGTCGGAGTGCTTTTGTGATCGCTGTAACCGAATGCGCCTGTCTGCCGATGGTCTGCTGCGCCCCTGCCTGCTCAACGAAAGCGGTCAGATAGATCTGCGCTCTAGCCTGCGCGCTGGCGTTCCGCTGGCCGAACTACGCGAACAGGTTGGCGTACTGGTAGGTCAAAAACCTGACATCAACTTTAAAATGCGCGAATCCGGCGTCACCGGAGCCTACAGCCGCACTATGTCTCAAATCGGTGGTTAACCATTCGAGACGTTCGTTCCTTTAACATCAATACCTAGCATTAACACGACTGACCGGAGGCCAACTATGGATCAATTTACTCGGATTACGCGATCGCCCGGTGTAATGGGTGGTCGGCCCTGCGTTCGGGGCATGAACGTTACGGTAGGGTCGCTTCTGGAGCTGTTGGCTGAGGGGCACACCGTGAATGAAATTATCACCGTCTATCCTTACCTGGAACCGGCTGACGTTCAGGAGTCGCTATCCTATGCTGCCTGGCGATTGGACCGGGCAGAAGTGCGACCTTAACAGCAAATCCCCCACCTAAGCTAGATTCGAGCAGTGCTGATGATCGTTAAGCTGTGAAGCGATGATGGCAAAACTGCGGGAAAAGCTTTAAATGATGGTACGAATGATGTCTGATCTGGGGTTGTGGCTTCGTCGCCATCGGTTGCTGAGCGTGGCTGCTGTGATTGGCCTCTCAGTCGGCCTCTTTAGCAGCTTTTCGGGGGCATATATAGATCATGTGGCTACCCTGCCCACAGCCACAACGACAGCCACATCGATTGCCTACAACGTTGACTTGGAGATGGATAAAGCGCGCAAGGAAAAAACCGTAGAGCACTATGGCGAACCGATCCGCGACATCGTTGAGCAGGCTACGCAGAACAATGAAAATAAGCCAGACAGTAAGCCCACCGCTGAAAATACCTATCAGCGAGAGAGTTGGCTAAACGAGGTGTTGCCTGAGCGGATCGGCAAACATTTTTCTCAAGAGGATCTTCAAAATATGGAGAACTGAGATTTTTGATCGGTCAGCAAAACCGGCTGATCAGGCCACCTAATAGCAATCAAACAAGAAGAGAACGATGTCGGCGACGGACTCCTCTCAAAGCGCCGCCACTTTGTTAACGAGGTGGCGCAAATCTACAGTCAGACAGATTCAACTACAGACTTCACAATAGATTCAGCAATGGCAATCCCAGCAGATACCCAGGCAAATGAAGCAGATGAACAGATGCCTGCTGTCTTACCTGAGCCAATTCAGCGCTACTTTGACCGCTTAAATCGAGACGAATTCGAGCGGACAGCGGCACTCTTTGCAGAGGACGGGCAGCTGCTGCCACCTCTTGAGAAGCCAATTCGAGGGAGAGCAGCGATTGCTCACTACCTCGCTAACGAAGCTCAGGGCATGACCCTCACTCCACTACGCTGCGAAACTCCTGAGCAATCAGCTCAAACGGAGAGTGAACCTGCCGTCAACTTTGTCGTCAGGGGTAAAGTGAAAACCTCGCTATTTGTCGTCAATGTGGCCTGGCAGTTTAGCCTGAACGCGGCAGATGAGATTACTAGGGTCAAAATCAAACTGCTGGCTAAGCTTGAAGAACTGCTGAAGTTTAAGCAGTGATCGAATCAGGGCTACTGCCAGACTTTTATGGTGTTGTCTTTGCTGCCGCTGACCAGCGTTCGCTCTAGAGGCGCAAAAGCCATAGACAAAATCCAATCGTTATGGTCGTCGAACGTGTCTATCAGCTTGTATGTAGAGAGATCCCACAGTTTTATAGTGCTGTCAGTACTGCCGCTGGCAAGCGTTTTACCATCGGGGCTAATAGCCAGACTAACGACCCGACCGCTATGGCCATCGAGGGTAGTTTGCAGCTCGCCGGTTGCCATATCCCAAATCTTGATCGTTTCATCCCAGCTGCCGCTGGCCAGCGTTTTTCCGTTTGGGCTAACCGCTACGGCGCGCACAGCGTCGGTATGACCGAGAAAGGTCTGTAAAAGCTTACCAGTAGCCAGATCCCACTTGCGCACCGTCTGATCGCGGCTGCCGCTGATAAATGACTCACCGTCTCGGGCGATCGCCAGCGACCATATCGTCGAGCCATCGTCTATGCTGTAAAGCGGCTGACCGCTGTCTAACTGTCTGACCGATAGCTTGCCTGCGTAGTCGCCGCTGACTAAGGTGCGTTCGTCCGGGCTGATCGCTACCGACCAAACGGGCGATTGCTCTACCGGAATGCTATAGGCCAGTTCACCCGTCTTAGGCCGCCATACTTTAATAGCGTCACTGCTGCTGCTGACCAGCCATCCCCCCGAGCTAGAAACCGCTATGGCCCTCACCGCATCGGTGTGACCGGTCAGTGTCCGCAAAACTTTGCCAGACTCATTCCAGACGGTGATTTTACCGTCGTTGCCGCCGCCAAATATAGTCACAGCGTCGCCTGTTTGAGTAGCCGCTACCGCCCACACCTGACTGGCGCTATTAAGCGACTCAGCTAGCTTCATAGAGGTTGGCAGTGAAGCGGTTGGCTGATCTTTGGCTGCTGAGCTTTCGGTTTCTGAGCTTTCGGTTGTTGGGATTGCGGTTGGCGATCGCTCCTCGGGTGTACGAGTTAGAGCTAGGGATAGACCTGTAACCATAGCTAGCAAGCCGACGGCGATCGCCGCTCCCCGTCTCGGATGTCGCTTTATGTAGGCCCACCCAGCTATAGATCTGTCCGTCTGCCGTTTAGACCGAAAAGTCGGGTAGTCTGCCTCGTCGATAATAGCGATTTCGGGAATTACGTCATCTTGTTCAGCCTGATCCGCTGCGTCGAGGGAGTCAAACTCACGATCTGATTCGCGATCTGGCTTGTGCCTCGACTCACGGCTAAATCGTGCTGCCGGCATCGGGATAACCGTTGCCGACTCACTGTAAGACTGTGCCGCTACCTGAGCTGGCTGGCTGGCCAAACGATGCTGCGCAGCCTCATCCTCTACAGAATCCGGGTCGAGATTAGAGAGTAGGTCTTTGTCGATATTGGCATCGGCAATTTGAGCATTGAGCAAATTAGCCTCTCGCAGATCGGCCCGCTCCAAATTCGCGCCAGTCAGGTTTGCATCGCTCAAGTTCGCCCCGCGAAGAGTTGCATCCGATAAATAAGCG
>JBBSNR010000240.1:0-5145 GCA_038260635.1 Phormidesmidales cyanobacterium | reverse complement strand
CATCGTCAGAATCTCCCCGTTTTGGCTGTCCATCACCAGCAGCGCTCCCCGTTTGGCCCCGTACTGGGCCACTGTAGCCGCCAGGTTTTCCTGAGCGATGCGCTGTAATCGGCTGTCAATCGTCAGCTGCATCTGCACATCGTCGCGGGTGACCTGCTGCAAAGGCGTCGCTTCCCCTGTTTGCGGATCGTCATACCTCAGCTGCTTTTGCAGACTTAGCTCAATCCCCTCTTGGGGAACGCCCTCCAAATCGACATAGCCAGTAATCGGCGAAAATAGCTCACCCTGGGGATACACACGCTGAGGAGAAGGCAGCAAATCCAGACCGTCTAGCCGCAGCGCCTGCAACCGTTTAGCCGTTTCTTCTGAAATATCGGTGCTGAGCTTGATGCCGCTTTCCTGCTCAGCGAATAGCGCCAGCAGCTCGTTGGGATCGCGCTCTAGCACACCGCTTAGCGCCTCAGCAATAGTCTTATCCGACTTTTTAAAGAGCATCGGATGAACATACAGGGTGTACACTACCCGGTCCATCGCGACTACGTTGCCCTGAAGGTCAATAATTTGCCGTCTGGCAGCGCGGGGTGTGGCTCGGATGGTCTGCTGCTCCTTGGCCATCAGCTTTAGATCAGCGCCAATAAACAGCTGCAAATAGGCTAGCCTACCCCCCAGGCCCACCATCCCGACGATTAGCACCAGCCACACGGTAATCAGTCGGAGACGAGGCGAGCTCAGGCGATCGCGAATTTGGGTGGCACGAGATGAGCGAGTAGCAGGACGGCGGCGGCGCACTGAACCGGTTAGGTTAGCCTTTTCTCTAGAAGATCGCGAGCGAGTAGAAGCGGCCATGCTGTCGTTCACCGACTAAAGACAAGGGACTCAGTAACAGGAACTCAGTAACCCAGTGGACGCGGCATCTCGACAGGCATAGCTTCTACCGAATCAGGTTCCCCCTGGGTTTTTCTCTGGGGCGCAGGAGATAAAAATAGCACATCTCCAGGATTGTAAGGTTTTAGCCCCGAATCTACGGCTGCGGCCTGCTCAGCCAGGCTCTGTTTGATCGCTTCGTTGGCTGAGGTGAGCTGCTGCGATTCACCCTGGAGCGCATCTAGCTCACCTAGAGCGCGGCCAGTCGACTTATCAATATAGACAGTCGAGGCATAGGCAACCAAAGCCCCGGTGAACAAAATCCCAGTCACGACGGTTGACCCCTGCTGAACCCGGTTGAGCAGCCGCAGCCGCCAGGGTAGCTTGGATTTATCAGGGAACGGTAGCGCTAAACCAGAGGCGTCAGTTCGGATACGGACAGCCGGATTACCCATATGCAAAGGGACTACCTTATCAGCCACAGGATTTTCTGACGCTGACGGCTGGCTTTGAGGTTGACCGCCGCCTTCAGTGAGTGAATTTCCTGCAAAGGGGATTTGTCGCAGCGATCGCGCTTGAGCAGCAGGCCGCGTCAGATCAATAGAACGAACCGGCTGGAGCGCAGCTTGGGCAATTAAAAACTGAGTCTGATCGGACTGGCTCAGATGGGAGTGACCCAGCTTAACAGGCGGATCGACCGGGCGGGTAGATTTATCGCTCCTGGCTCGATCAGCCTGACGGCGCGGAGACTGATCAGCGGGATTGAATTCGGTAGCAAAGACCATGCGACAGTATCAGGTTGATTTGTGTAGCGGGATTGATTGCTGCATCGCTCAAGGCAAGAACGCCTCTGAGCAAATGCAGCGCTGCCATCAGTTAAATTACGCGCATACTACCCCGCTAGCGGGAGAAGAACAAGCCCAATCACAAAATTTCTCTGCAAAATTTATTTACTCAATTCCTCTGTAAGTCTCTCTAGGGTCTCGGCTTATCGGGCAGGCCCACCATATCGGCATTGCTCTTATTGGGGGGAATCATCGGATAGCAATTTTCATCGCGACGCACCCGCACATCCATCAGCACTGGGCCATCGTGGTCGAGCATTTGGGCGATTGCCCCTGCCAGCTCACCCGGCTCATTCACAACCATTCCCTTGATCCCAAAGGCCTGAGCCAACAGGACAAAATCGGGCATACCCACCTCCATATTAGAAGACGAGTAGCGCTCCCCAAAGAAAGCCTGCTGCCACTGGCGCACCATTCCCTGCCAGCCATTGTTCAAAATCACTGTTTTTACATCAATGCCGTACTGCTTCAGCGTCGCCAACTCTTGCAAATTCATTTGAAAGCTAGCATCGCCGCTGATGCAGAGCACCTGCTGATCGGGGAAAGCAACTTTTACCCCCATCGCGGCGGGCAGGCCAAAGCCCATCGTACCCAGCCCAGCGCTGGAAATCCACTGGCGAGGTCCATTCCTCAGAAACTGCGCCGCCCACATCTGATGTTGACCTACGTCGGTCGTGCAGTAGGCGTGAGGAGCCTGCTTCGTCAGCTCGACAATGACTGACTGCGGAGAAATCGAATCGGGGTAAATGGGAGCCAGCAGTGGAAAGTCAGTGCGCCAGGTGTTGATGCGATCCAGCCAGGCACGGGTCTGCTGAAGATCGGGCTTCTCCTGGCTCTCTAGCTGAGCCAGCAGCTTTTGCAGCACGGCTCTAACATCGCCAACGATGGGAACTTCTGGTCGGCGATTTTTGCCCACTTCTGCGGGGTCAATATCGATGTGGATGACTTTGGCCCTGGCCGCAAATTCATCTAGCTTACCCGTCACTCGGTCGTCAAAGCGCGCGCCAATGGCCACTAGCAAGTCGCACTGGCTGACGGCAAAATTGGCGTAGGCCGTGCCGTGCATGCCCAGCATACCGACCGATAGCGGATGGTGCTCATCGACAGCGCCTTTGCCCATTAGGGTAGTGGTAATGGGCGCGGCAAAGGCTTCGGCCAGGGTTTGAATTTCGCCGTGGGCACCGGCTGCGATCGCCCCCCCGCCCACATACAGCAGCGGCGATTTGGCTTCGCGCAATAGAGCGATCGCCTGATCGATTTGATCCAAATCACCCTCTGTTTGAGGCGCATAGCCCGGAATCTTTACATCGCCAGGCTCAACAGGAATATAGTCAATTTCTTCTAGGCCCACGTCTTTAGGCACATCGATCAAAACTGGGCCCGGTCTGCCGGTTCTGGCAATGTAAAAAGCTTCGGCGACAATTTGCGCCATCTGGTTGGGATCGCGCACCACATAGGAATGTTTAACAATCGGCAGCGTGATCCCGTGGATGTCAGTTTCTTGAAAAGCGTCAGTACCAATCGCCGCGCGGGTCACCTGGCCAGTGACCACCACCATCGGAATTGAATCCATCTGCGCAGTCGCGATTCCCGTTACCAGGTTGGTTGCCCCAGGGCCGGAAGTCGCAAAGCAGACGCCTACTTTTCCAGTCGCTCGGGCATAGCCATCAGCAGCGTGGGCAGCCCCCTGCTCGTGGCGCACCAAAATATGCTGGATCAGCCCCCGCGCCTCAGACTGATATAGCTCATCGTAAATTGGCAGGATGGCACCGCCCGGATAGCCAAAAATATGTTCAACGCCGTGGCGCACCAGGCTATCAATCAGCGCGTAAGCACCGCTGACTCGTCGAGTAGCCGTTGAAGATTCTAGTGCGATCGTAGAAGCCATAAGAAGTTCAGAGAGGGGAACGCCAGCCGGGAACGGAAGAATTGAGTCTGTAAACCTGTCAGTAAACCTGGAGCCGTGCTACTGAGCTGAATTTGCGAGATTAAAAGGGGGAGCTTGTTTAGTGTAAATTGTAGCCAAACTTACAACAAGATATTTCGACTGGGCCTTGTCAGGGAAAAGAAACATCTGCTCATATTGGTGCTCTACTGCCTGCGGGCTTCTGTTTGGCCCATTCTATTTGCAGCTGCTGTCTCAGAAATTCTGCCGCTGTCATCGGCAGTTTCGCCGCCTCGTGCGGCCAGCCGCTCACCTGCCATCCATTGACTCGCTGCGGTGCTTCCCATAACTGCAAATGAGCGACGGGCGGGTCGGCATAAAAGTTAACTTTTCCCGCACCCAAAGGCAGCGTGCTCCAGTGCGTAAAGCTATCGTGACTAAGGCGGCACACGGGCAACCCCACGACCGGCACTCCCCAGCCATCTAGCGCAAAAAACTTCGCCACCTTGCCGCCCTGCTGCTGCCACAGCGCTAGCGCCCCTGCCAAACCGACAACCCCAGCACTGAAACCGACCGCAACAATAGGCTGAACCCAACTGGGCTGAGCAGCGCTCTGCCAGCTGGTGGTTTGCACGAGCCAGTCAAATACGGCCAGCGAATTAGCGGGGAAAGCCTTTGCCACATGGGGCGTGACGAAAGGAGGGAGCGATCGCACCCACTGCGCCGTCAGCCGAGCCTCATGAAAGCCCGGACAAACCATCACCGGGAGTTGGTAGCTGTCTGGCTCTAGTGGATCAGGCGGAGCTTTCATAGGGCCTCTAAGTTAGGCATTGAGGTTAGGCATCGAGTTGGGCGTCGGCTGAAGCCCTACCGAATCCTATCGTTCGGTTCTACCCATAGCCATGATAAAAGGCTTACCGGTAGTGTTGGAGTAGGTCATTTATGGGGGTTTGCAGTCGTCGAGGCTATGAGCGTAACGGATCAGCTTCTACCTACTATTAGTGCACTGGTCGCTCTGGGAGAATTTGCCCAGGACGATCACTTGAGCGATGCGGCTGAAGTGGGCACCGTCAGCAATAGTTTGCCTGCCGCCGCTAAGCAACAGCGCGCCGAGCGAGAATGGCAGGGAGCGATCGCCGCACTCAACCAGCTTCTCACTCAGCAGACAGTCAACGGTCAGGGAGCCGCTTGCCAGCCGAAGACCTCGATATTTTCTCGTACCAAACCCTCTCAGGCACTGCTGATCTCTGGCCCGGTGCCGCTGCTCAGTGACCCCGACCTGGCTCCTCAGATTTCTAACTGGACATTTGTGCCGCGATCGCCCGAGCAGATCGCCGCCTTTAGCGCTCTCTCTCCAGTGGGGCGACTGTTTCAGCAAAAGTTTCAAAAACAGTCTTCAGCAGCGCATTTGCTGCCCCTGCTCGAAGACGACCCGCTGGCTCAGGAACGATTTGCTTTTGTGCTCACGCCCGAATTTTCGCTGGTGCTGGTACTTGGCGAAGACGCTGACGGTGAGCTGCGCTTTCAGTTTTCATTCATGCCGCAGGTGGT
>JBBSNR010000239.1:0-5177 GCA_038260635.1 Phormidesmidales cyanobacterium | reverse complement strand
TGGTCGGCTACAGGCTTCGATAGTACAGCGGGCAAAGTGACTTGCAAAGTACGTAGCCTTCTCTGCGAGTATGCATCCGCGCTTTGCTATACATCCTATCTGTTTGATGGATTTTTCCTGAGTCTACCAATTTCTCCTAACCCTTTTTGCTGTATAACCCTAATGCATGATCCCGCCGGTATCAGGGATGGGATCTCACCTGTTGCAGCCCGGCCTCATCGCTAGCTATCACCATGCGCCCAAACTATAAAACGTTATACACCAGGCCCAAACGCTGGATGAGATGGCTAAGACCGGGGCTGTTTGTCAAACGCTGGCTATTTTTGAGCGCGGTCGGCATTTGCGCCGTCGGCATTGGCACTATGGTCTGGCTGAAGCTGACGCCAGTCTTCTACACGGTGCGGTTTGTCGGCAACTTGCTCAATTGGGTGACCCAGCTGGTGCCGAGCTACGTCAGCGGGCCACTGGCGATATTGGGCGGTTTGCTGCTGTTGGTATGGGGCCAGAGCCGTACGCTAGGCGTCATTACCGAAGTGCTGCTGCCCGCTAATGGGGAAGATAATCTGTGGGATGCGCTGGCCAACCATCGCCGATTGCACCGGGGGCCGCGAATTGTCGTGATTGGCGGCGGCACCGGACTTTCTACGCTGCTGCGCGGGCTCAAACACTACAGCGCTAACATTACGGCCATTGTCACGGTGGCTGACGATGGCGGCTCCTCGGGGCGGCTGCGGCGAGAGATGGGGGGCATTCCACCGGGCGATATTCGCAACTGCCTGACGGCGCTAGCCGATGAGGAAAAACTGCTGACTGAGCTTTTTCAGTATCGGTTTGAGGCGGGTAGCGGGCTCAGTGGCCACAGCTTTGGCAATTTGTTTTTGTCGGCGATGAACGAGATTACGGGGGACTGGGAGCAGGCGATCGCCGCTAGTTCGCAAGTGTTGGCCATTCGCGGGCGGGTGCTACCAGCAACGCTGAGCGATGTCAGCCTGTGGGCGACGCTGAGCGACGGTCGCCGCATAGAAGGCGAATCGAATATCACTAAGGCACGGGGCAGCATTGCCGAAATTGGCTGCTTGCCCGCTGCGCCACCCGCCCTACCACAGGCGATAGAAGCGATTAACGGCGCTGACTACATTGTGATTGGGCCGGGCAGTCTGTATACCAGCATTATTCCTAACCTGCTGGTGCCAGAGCTAGTGGAGGCGATCGCCGCCCGCCAGATCCCTCGGGTCTACATTTGCAATATTATGACTGAGCCTGGCGAAACTCAGGACTACCAGGTTTCTGACCACATTCAGGCGATTGACCGAGCCTGCGGACGGTCTCTGTTTAACGCGGTTTTGGTGCAGAAAAAGCTGCCGTCTGAAACAGCGGTTGAACGCTATCGCAGAGAGGGCTCTACGCCAGTGACGCTAGATCGCAAGGCGGTGATTGATTCGGGTCGCCGGATTGTGATTGCCAATGTGATGAGTGAGAGCAATCACATCGTTCGCCACGACCCCAAACGGCTGGCGCGTGTACTGGTGAAGTGGTACGAGCGCACTCGGGGAAGCTGGTAGGAGGCGAAGACTCTGTGCGTTGGGTTTGGTAGGGGCTCAACCCAACCTAAGACTGCTGTGTAAACTTTCTACTGACCCAGCTAGAGATGCCGCTGAGTAAGGCACCTGCCATCAAGATGCCAATCGCGGGCATGATGACCGGATCCCAGAGACTGTACCAGAGGTCAAACCCCAAGTTGATGTCGGTGGAACGGCCAATCAGGGCGACAGCAAACCACACAAAGCAAAACAATACAAAAAACAAATTGAACATCAGCGCCGTGTTCAATCCATTCATCAGACGATCTTTCATAGCGAAAATAAGACTTTTGAGAAAAGGCTATAGCCCTTTAAAATACAGACTAAAGATATCGTCATCCTAATCTAAAGCAGGTCAAAATTCAGGATTTTAAGCCGACTAAGAAGCCCTGATTAAAGCCCTTACAAAAGATGGCTGCTTCATCGGAGAAGCAGCCATTTTCGGGTAATGACCATATTGTAACCAGTGTGACCAATTGGATTGCAACCCTTTCTCTAAAGAGCCATAATAAGGCCAGAAAAAGGGTCAGAAAGCCTATATCGCTTCATCCAGATGAACCTCTGCCCCTAACAGATTGTCAGGATCGACATAGTGGCACACCGCATCGTCAACACAGATCAAAGCCCAGCCCGACTTATCGATTTCAACGAAAGTATAGGCCGCATTCTTAATAAAAAAGCCCTTGTGATTCCGAGTTTCTGGCTTAATCCCAACAGATGGACGGTTCATAATAGGTGGCTCCCGAAGTGAACAAGTAATAGGTATATGCGTTAGTTGTAAAAGCCTTACACTTAAAGCAAGACTTATTGAACTCTTTACACAAGCCTATCAGCTACCTCGGGGATCGGTCGTTAAGTTATTTCTTCGGCTGCTCTACGCCCCTTTCAAGCTCAGATATGAAGGTGCAAAAGGACTCAAACCCGCATTGTGAAAGACATTAATAAAGGCGACGGGGATCGATAATAGGACCGATCCCCGTCGCCTTCGTCTCAGTTCTGTTTCATTAGTTCATTAAGTTAGACTAAGACCACAATCTAGTTTGAGTCAACTATTCTTGAGTCAATGCCTTGCCTACTAAGGGGATCAGCTCTCAAAAAGCCATTTTTGAACGCGCTTTAGGCTTTTCCATTCTGGCTTTCTTCGTAATCCTTCTTCAAGATTCTCCTGAATTTCAGCTTTAAGCTCATCTGCCGCATATAAAAACTGACCTACCTGCTCTACCTGCGCGCGCACGCCACTTTTGCCAGTCTCCAGCATAGCAATGGATAGATTGACCCGAGCCTGTGGGTCGGCAGGAGAGATCTTAACAGCCCGCTGAGCGGCTTTGTAGGCGGCATTGGGCTTATCTGCCAGCAGATAGAGCCAGGCCAGGCAGGTTTGAGCGGCGCTATTTTTGGGCGCTTGCTGGCAGATATCTTTAAAGGTAGGCAGCAAAGATTCAGCCGACTCGCCTGCTTTGTAACGGGCGATGCCTTCTTCAAATCGAGTTTCTAGAGTTTGCATAGGTATTGATCAACCGGTCGTCAGGTTCAGTTTGACAGGTTTGGGGCCTCAAACTCATCAGGTGCCGAAGGATTTGCCGCAGCCGCAGGTTTGGCTGGCGTTGGGATTAGTGAACTGGAAGCCGCCGCCAATCAGCGCGTCGCTGTAGTCGAGCATGAGTCCGTATAGATACAGCAGGCTTTTGCGATCGCACACCACTTTAAAGCCGTCGTAATCGTATACTTCGTCGTGCTCACCCGCGTTGGCGATATCTTCAAAATCCATCATGTAGGACATGCCCGAGCAGCCGCCTTGGCGCACGCCTACCCGCAGACACAGATCGCTACCTTGCTTGTCGCGCAGGGCTCTGACATGGGCCAGAGCAGCTTCAGACATGAGAATGCCTGGGCTATCGTTTTTAGCAGCAGTAGTGGACGGAGTGGCCTGAATCATAGGAGTTAAGGTAGGTTGATTGAGTAGCTTTAGTTTAACGCATTGGTCTGCGGCCAGTTTTAGGGGCCAGTTTTAGGGGCCAGTTCTAAGGGCCAGCTATAAGAGCCAGTCTGAAGCTAACAGGAGAGCAGTGTCGGCCAGTATCTAGCTAGGTGCCGTTAACTAGGTAGAATTAGAGCTTAGCGAAGCAGTCTATATATACTTCTCTATAGAAAATCAACATCCGCAGTTGCGATCGCCCTCGCCACCGCTTAGTTTCCTCCGCCTAATTTATAGCTTCCTTTGTCTTAAATGCATCAACTGAGTCCATTTACCTGCCGTCGCCTGAGTCAGCTGCCTCGACTAGCCAGCGTCTGGGAGTGCGATCGCCGGCCTCTAGCGACGGCTGGCTACGCGCTCACGGAGAGCTTAGAGACGGCTCAAGGAGACTGCATTGTCTGGGTAGACAGCCTGCAAGGAGTGGTGCGTGGCCTGAGCGTAGTGCCTAGCGAAACCGGGCATGAGGCCATTGTCAGAACCCTTTTACAGGCAATCGAAGCCCCGCAAGGCGGCGTCGAACCAGCCCGGCCTCGCAAGGTGGTGGTGTGCGATCGCGAAATTCAGTTCTTCTTACGGGGTGCCCTGCAAGATCTCGATATTCCGGTGGAGCATATGCCCGCCCTCCCGGTGATTGACGAAGTCTTTCAAAAGCTTCAGGGGCCTGATGTGCCCAAGACAAAGCTGCCCGCCGCCTTTGAGGAAACGCTGCTAGAGAAGGCCGCACTGCTCTGGCAAGATGCCCCCTGGGACTACCTGAGTGAGCAGGAGATTTTGGCGATAGAACTCAACTGCTGGGAGATAGAAACGCTCTATTTATCAGTCCTGGGACTGGCGGGGATGGAATATGGGCTGCTGTTTTATCGCGATCTGGCCTCGCTCCAGCAGTTTCGCCACAAGCTGCTGAACAGTGAAGACTTTTCTGACGGGATGCAGCAGGCTTTTTTAGAGCAAAACTGTCTGTTTATTAACTTCAACCCGGTAGATGATGTCATCCCGATGCCGATGCTGGGCCAGACCGTGCAAGACAGCAGAGCAGTCGAGTACGAGTTTGGCAGCCTGCACCCACTAGAGGGATTGCGATCGCAGCTGGCCGAAGAGGAGGCCGCCAGCCTGGTGGTGGTTTTGGAGGCGCTCCATCGATTCTTTAAAAAGCACGACTTGGGCATTGAAGATTTTGCCCTGAGGCCGGTGGCTAGCCGCTTTCGGATTGCCAATCCGAGCCCTGAGCGAGCGATCGCCTCACCCAAAAGCCGTCAGCGCTACGCCAAGACAACCGCCAAAGAAACGACTGCCAAAGATACGGCTAGAAAGCATCAGTCAGAAGCAGGCATCGCAGCTTCAGGGGTGGCCTCTGCCCCTAGCAACATCAGCGTTAAGATCTCGACGGTGCCCGAAGTCTCAGCCGCTTTCTTAGAAGAAACGCTTACGGATAACGAACCGCCCTCGCTCTCAGCGCTAACAGATGACAGCGTGCCAGAAGGCGCATTGATCCTGCTGAGCAGCCACAAAAGTAAATATCTAGCCCCCTTAAAGCAGAGTGATCGGATCTACTATCAAAGCTTTCTAACGCCGCCCGAGCGATCGCCCGGCGCTCAGGCCGAGTGGCCGGTCCTCACTATTCA
>JBBSNR010000238.1:0-5182 GCA_038260635.1 Phormidesmidales cyanobacterium | reverse complement strand
GCGAGAACTGGGGTTTTACCGTCAGGCCCTAGAGCAGCTCACTGGCGTCATGGCAACCCTGGCCAATCAGCCCCCCTCCCCTCTCAAAGCCATCACCCTCAGGCGGCTCGGCGAAATCTTACGGTTGAGCGGTCAGCTCACCGATGCCCAGACGACGCTGACCCAGAGCTTGGCGATCGCCCAAGGTTACGACCTACCCGCAGAAGTGAGTGCAACCTTACTCAGCCTGGGTTACACCGCATACGATCAGGACGACATTGCTGCCGCCCAAGATTTCTATCAGCAGGCAATGCTCAGCTTAAGCGACGATGCCAGCGCCCACCAAGGGCCCTTAGCAGCCCAGCTCATGCCCATTCAGCTGGCCCAGTTAGCGCTGTGGGTCAAGACCGCTCAGTGGCCTGCTGCCGCTACGCTATGGCCTACTATTCAATCGCAGTTTGACAGCCTGCCGCCCAGCCGAACGGCTATTTACTACCAGGTAAATTGGGCTCACAGTCTGATCAAGCTAAAGCAGGCTAATGCTACCGACCTGGCTCCGAGCTGGATGACGATTGCCCAGCAGCTGCGCCAGGCCAGCATACAAGCCCATCGCCTGGGAGACATGAGAGCTGAAGCCTATGCGACCGGAATCCTGGGTCAAGTCTATGAGCAGACTCAGCAGTGGGTAATTGCCCAAGATCTGACTCAGGAGGCGCTCAGCCTGAGCCATAGTTTGAGCGCCAAGGACCTGATCTACCAATGGCAGTGGCAGCTTGGCAGGCTCTGGCAGGCCCCTGGCAATCCGCAGCAGTCCAGGCAAAAAGCGCTGGATGCTTATGATCAGGCAATCACAACCCTTGCCGGGCTGCGCGGCGACCTGGCAGCAGTTGGCGACAGCGCCCAATTTTCATTTAGAGAAGACGTGGAACCCGTCTATCGTCAGCTGGTCAGCCTGCTATTGCGCCCAGAGACTGACGGTCAAGCCATTAGTCAGGCAAATTTGGCCAGCGCCCAAACGGTGATCGAATCGCTGCGCCTGGCTGAACTGGATGACTACTTTAGAGAAGCCTGCACCGATAGTCAGCCGATCAATATCAATCAGGTAGACCCCAAGGCGGCGATTGTCTACTCGATTGTTTTAGAAGACCAGCTGGCAGTGATTTTACGTCTACCTCATCAGCCTTTGCAGTCTTTTACTACGCTGGTCTCGGCGAGTACAGTTGCCCAAACCACAGCTCAGCTGCGCCAACAGCTGGTGATCCGCAGCCGCAGACAGTATTTCTCTTCGGCTAAAGTGGTTTACCAGTGGCTAATTGGTCCGGCTCGCGCCGCGATTGACAACAGCGGCGTAGAGACGCTGGTGTTTGTTTTAGACGGGCCTTTGCAAAGTCTACCGATGGCCGCCCTCTACGATGGCCATCACTTTTTGATTGAAGACTATGGTATTGCCCTGACGCCTGGCCTCCAACTGCTGAACCCTCAGCCCTGGGAAACAGCAGATTTGAACATACTGGTTGCTGGGCTAACCGAAAGCCGATTGGGGCGATCGCCCCTCCCCTATGTCACCCAAGAAATTGAAGAAATCACCGCTACTTTTCAGCACAGCACCGTGCTCTTGAACCGCAACTTCACTCACAAAACGCTGCCCGAGAGCATAGAGTCAGCCGACTATCCGATTGTTCATATTGCCACTCACGGTCAGTTTGGGGCGACGCCAGAGGAGACTTACCTGATTGCCTGGGACGACCGCATCGATGTTAGAGAATTGAGCCAGATGCTCCAAGCCCATCCCCTCG
This sequence comes from Phormidesmidales cyanobacterium, assembly GCA_038260635.1. GTDB lineage: Bacteria > Cyanobacteriota > Cyanobacteriia > Phormidesmidales > Phormidesmidaceae > Phormidesmis. The sequence continues at coordinate 3,407 of JBBSNR010000238.1, read as the reverse complement.
ACGGTCATAGCATTGAACTCTTGGTTTTGAGCGCTTGCGAGACGGCCAGCGGCGATCAGCGAGCCGCCCTTGGTTTGGCGGGGGTCGCCATTAAAGCAGGTGCCCGCAGTACGCTAGCGACACTGTGGGCGATCAACGATGAGGCGACTGCTCAGTTTATCGGCTATTTCTACAAGCAGCTCACCCAGCCTGGCGCAACCCGAGCCAGTGCCCTGCGCGCCGCCCAGGTGCAGCTGCTCCAAGATCCTCAGTACCAGCATCCGATTTACTGGGCTCCCTATGTTTTGTTGGGCAGCTGGCTTTAGGCATGATCTGTTGATCTTGTCCAAATAGCGCCGATGCCCTATCCGCTCGAACGCATTGCAAAGCTCGCCGGATCTTGATCGCGCCGATGCCTAAGTGGGATGGGTGGCCCCTGGCGATCGCCCACTAGCGCGGCTGTCTCTTCTAGCGCGGCTCTCAATCGCTTAGCGGCGTAAATCGACATATCGCGGGGGACATTGATGCGATCGCGCAAATACCGCAGCCCCAAATCACTGTCAGCCGGTGGACAGCAGACTTCGCCCGTCATCATCTGCGTCAGCGCGCAGCGCAGCGCCTGATCAAAGCGATTATCCTCATCGGGATTTGCTCGCACGATATTGTGGCGATGTTTAATCACCTGCTGAAGCGCCTCAGCCGTTGAGCTTTCAGGTTCAGGGTAAGTCGCATCTGGCAAACCTTGCCAGGGGCCATTGTCTACCTGGTCTTTATTGCGCAGCATCTGCGGCTCATCGTTTTCCCAGCAGCCGCCCATCTGTGGTGGCAAATCGTGAGCGTGGGTGTGAAAGTCGCTCTGCGTGCCCCGGTAGGTAGAGCGACTTTCCATCGCGTCAAACCAGGCTGACAGGTGAGGATTTTCCTCTCGCAGCGAATAGCCCTTGTAGTAGTACAGGCTGGCATTCATCCGCTCTACATAGGGCGTAAAAATAACATCGGCAGTGCTAAAGTCTGCCAGAAAGTAAGGCCCAGGAGTGCGGGCCAACGCTTTTTCTACCTGAGCAACCACTTCAACAAACTGATCGCGGTTGTGCTGCTCCTGCCGGAACCAGCGGGCAGGCTGACAAAGCCATCCGCACCAGGCTCTAAACAACAAGCGTTCTAACTGCCGCAGCTTTAAAACAGCAGACTCTTGCATCCCCTGAGTCAGCGGCCCAAAAGTCTCCTCTAGCGCTATCAAAATATCGTCACTTTCAGTGATCATTCGCCCGTCTAACTCCACCGCAGGCAGCATTCCAGAAGGCACCTTAGCCTTGTACCAATCCTCTTTTTTTCCGTAGCAAAACATCGTGACTTTTTCGATGCGGTAGGGAATTTGCTTTTCTTCTAGCCACAGCCAAATCTTTTGACAGTAGGGGCACCAGGCATGATTGTCGCGGTACAGCGTCACCCGCACATCGGCTTCACCCTGGCCAAACAACCGCAAACGGGCTTGCGCGTTGGTCGGCCCGTTGACGGGGTCTATTTGGCTGTCTATTTGAGAGTGGGTGAGAGATTCTAGCTCGGGCCAGCTAAGGGGAGCAGAGGGCATAAGGGCAAATTAATAAGGGGTAAAGCAAGTAAAAACGCTGTCGTCACTTCTCCAGTTTAGTGGGGTTTGTCTGCTGCGTGACCGGGGCTAGCGGGTCTGAAAAATATTTTGCACCATCTGTTTCTCGCAGGCGGCTGAAGCCATATCTAGCTCGATAATTTCGGCATCGCTCAGCTGCCACCCCAAAGCACCCGTATTTTGCTGGGCCTGTTGCAGCGTCTTAGCGCCGGGAATCGGGATGGTGCCTTTGCATATGCACCAGTTGATCGCAACCTGCGCCATCGTCTTGTCTTTAGCGGTAGCCACCGCTTTGAGACAGCCAAGCAGCGGCTTCACGCCTGGTAAAATCTGGCCCAAAGCAAACTTTCGCAGTCCTTTGGGCAGATCGGATTTGTCAGTATACTTGCCTGTCAGCAGCCCCAGCGCCAACGGACTGTAAGCGATCAGCTGAATGCCCAGCTCATCACAGACGGCTTTGAGATCTAGCTCGGTGACCGGGTAGGTCGAGAGCAGCGAGTACTGAACCTGCAAGGTTTGAATTTTAATCCCCTGGTCGGCCAAGCGCCGATGCGCCCACCGCAGTCGCTTGGGGCCGTAGTTAGAAAGCCCTATTCCCTGAGCTACTCCCTCGCTACATAGCGCCGCCAAACCGTCTAGCAAAGGCCGCTCCTGCCAGGGAAAGTAGTTAGCCGTAGACCAGTGCATTTGCACCAAATCCAGCTGTCCCAATCGCTGCACAGAGGCCCGACCAGCGGCAATCATTGACTGCCGAGTCAGCCGCCAGGGATAGGGAGCTAGCTTAGTAGCCAGACAAATCTGCGCTTTGTTTTCACCCTGGTAAGCCGCTCTGAAGCGACCCAACAGCTTTTCACTTTGGCCACTGAGCTTGCCCGTGCCGTAGGAGTCACCCGTATCAAACAGAGTGACGCCATGGCTGACGCAGTGGTCGAATACGGCCTGGAGCTGGTCGTCCATTGCTTCCCGATAGTCCCAAAGGAGACGATTGCCCCAGGCCCAGGTACCACAGCCCATTTTAGGAAGAGCCATTGCGGTCTGTTCTACCCCCAGGCTGGCATCCACCAGCGAACTCACCTCGGTATCAACCATACGGGCCTCCGGGATACACAGCTAACGCGATACACAGATAGAATCATAATATCTTCTAAAATTCAGTTAGCCTGGTCAATTGCCGCTTAGCACTCCCCCTGTGACTTCAACACCCTTACCTTCCCGCTCGCCCATTCAGCGCCGAAAATCTCTCTACGAGCAGGTCTACAGTGCTTTGCGCAGCGGGATTTTAACAGGTGATTTTTCGCCGGGCAGCCGTCTGATAGAAACTCAGCTAGCCGAGTGGCTCAATGTCAGCCGCACGCCGCTGCGAGAGGCCTTGCGCCAGCTGCAAAAAGAAGGCCTGGTAGCCGCTGACACTAGCGGGTTGCGGGTTGCGACTATCTCAGCTGTCGATGCTATGGAGCTGTACGATTGCCGTCTGGTACTCGAAAAGCTGGCGGTAGCAGGTGCCTGCGAACGGGCGAGCCAAAAGCAGATCAAGGGCCTAGAGCAATATGTGATTCAGGCGGAAGCGAGAGACCCTCAAAAGGCTGATGTTAAAGCCCTGTTGCAGCTGCTGGATTTGGACTATCAGTTTCACCATGCCATTGCCGAAAGCTCGGGCAACCAACGCCTGGTTTCACTGCTCGACCAGCTGTTTGACGCAATGGCGCTGCTTCGCATTCAGACGCTACAGCAAAATCCATTGGTGCTAGAAATTCGGCTAGAGCATCGTCAGGTTTATGAGGCGATCGCCCGCCGAGATGCCGCTAGTGCGACAGCAGCT
>JBBSNR010000237.1:0-5191 GCA_038260635.1 Phormidesmidales cyanobacterium | reverse complement strand
GCTTTGGAATGCGCCCGTCAAAAAGCCTCGACCCAGCGGGCTATAGGGCACAAAGCCAATGCCTAGCTCCTGCACAGTGGGCAGCAGCTCATCCTCTGGTTCCCGGCTCCAAAGCGAATACTCGGTTTGCAAGGCGGTAATCGGATGTACCGATTGGGCACGGCGGATAGTCTCGGGAGCAGCTTCGGACATGCCCAGATAGCGCACCTTCCCGGCCTGTACCAGCTCTGCCATCGCACCAATCGTCTCTTCAATCGGTACGGTCGGGTCTACCCGATGCTGGTAGTAGAGGTCAATCACCTCAACGCCCAATCGCTGCAACGAGGCATCGCAGCACTGCTTGACGTATTCCGGTTTGCCACTGACGCCACCCCAGCCGCCATCGGCAGTGCGCACGTTGCCAAACTTAGTTGCCAGCACCACCTGATCGCGGCGGTCTTTAATCGCTCGGCCTACCAATTCTTCGTTGGTGAAGGGGCCATACATGTCGGCGGTGTCGATAAAACTGACGCCTAGCTCAATGGCACGGTGGAGAGTGGCGATCGCTTCCTTCTCATCTCGGTTTCCATAGAACTCTGACATACCCATGCAGCCCAGCCCGATGGCAGAGACCTCTAGCTGACCTAACTTACGAGTTTTCATCCCTTATCTCCTAGTTTTTCAAATACTTCTTTCACAGCAGTCATGCCATTCAGGGCAGCGGGAAACCCGGCATAGACTGCCATCTGTATCACCACTTCAACAATCTCTTCGCGGGTACAGCCCACGTTGAGCGCTGCCTGAATGTGAACTTTGAGCTGAGGCTTGGCGTTACCTAGCGCTGTCAATGCGGCCACTGTCGCAATCTCCCGCGATTTCAAGTCCAGCCCAGGGCGACTGTAGATGTCGCCAAACGGAAACTCGATCACATAGCGGGCCAGGTCGGGGGCAATCTCTTTTAGGCTGGCAATGACCTGTTCGCCCGCTGCGCCATCGATTGCTTTAAGCTGCTGCCACCCCTGCTGGAACCGGGCCGATTGGGGTTCAGGTGGACTGGGTTTGTTTGGTGATTTGACCTGAGTCATGATGTTTTTCTTCCAAAGCTGAATAGTGCTGAATCTTCCAGTCGATAACGGCAAGATTGTCCTGAAGCTGCTGAATTTGCGCGGCAACGGCTTCTCTGTGAGCTTCTAGCATCTGCCGCCGCTGGCCGAAAGCCGAATCGGGATAAGATCTCACCAGCGCCGCGTACCGCTGCATTTGACGAATCGGCATCCCCGTCAGCCGCAGCTTGCCCAGAAACTCAATCCATCGCAGGTCATCGGCTGAGTACCGCCGATGGCCGGTAGATGAGCGACCCACCGGCGCGATCAATCCACAGCGTTCGTAATAGCGCAGGGTGTGGCCGCTCAGACCAGTGCTCTGGGCGGCTTGCTGAATAGTGAGTGCCTGTTCCATATCTGCACGTTAGAGGTTAGAGTACGCTCTAAGTCAAGCAGAATTTTTCAAAATACGCCTTTTGATTTTGCGATGCCTGTGCCATCGACTCACGGCTAGTGCGACAGCACGAACCCAGCTATCTCCTCGCTTCATTCACAACGATGCCGATAAGTTCTATGCTCCTTTCGTGAGCGTTCCAGCAGCTATCCCAGATATCGAATTTACAACGGCAGCAGAACTAATTGTTGAAACCGTTAAGCGATCGCCAGATCCGGTGGCTATTTTTTCGGCAGGGTCATTTACCAACCTCGCTCAGGCGCTCAGGTGCGATCGCTAATCTTCCTACTAATGCATCTGTCTCCCTAGACTCTAGTTTTGATAACTTGCCTTTTAGTGCGAGCGAGCTGTTCTCTTTTTCCAGGCGATCGCCTCAATCTGTTCCAGAACCCACTTCTCTTTTAGGTCTGCTGTCAATAGGGATTATCGGCATGAGTACGACAGTACGCCGTAGGCGATAGATGTTCTTAAATAAGCCCTTGCAAATGACGCTGTAGCCAGAGGGTTAACGCCCACGTCTACAGCGCATACTGAACAACTCTCCCATCGCTTGCTATGTCTCAATCTTGCGTCAGACAAACTTGCATGAAACCAGAATCAATGAAGCGAACGGATGGAAAACCTTGGTAGAGTTGCCAGGCTCATCTGCCGCCGCTTATCTTAATTGATGCCAAAAAAGACTTGACTACATTCCCGAGAATGCTATTATATTCTTAGGAATGTAAATGAGCCTTTTAATCATGTCAAAACACAGTCAACGTCCCACCCAGACCGCTTCTGCGAACCGGTATCAACGCTCGGCCCTGCTACAAATGACGCCTCGCTCTGCTGGCCAGCTGGCTAGTTTCTTCCTAATTGTTCAGTTCGTTCTTCTTTGGACGACTTTTTTTATACTCTCTAGTGCTATCAACTGGCCTGCTAGCTTGGACGATCCGGCCAGTGTGGCTCTGCCTCGAATGCTGGAGAAATATGGTTCTATCATGACGGGCTATAGCCTTTATTTAATAGTGGCAATCCTGCTAGTGCCTGCCACTGCTGCGCTAAATATTCGATTTGGGATAAGGAGCGTCCTGGGTCAGGTCACCCTAGCGTTGTCGATCATATCCGCCGTGGCCAAAACCATGGGTATCACCCGCTGGTTATTTGGGATGCCAGTACTGGCACGCGCCTACGCTACGCCTGGCGCTAATCGCGATCTCATTGAGCTGTTGTTCACCACGCTTAACGAGTACGCCGGGGGCATTGGAGAGATCGTAGGCGTTGCTTTGATCACCGGCATCTGGACTCTGTTGATGGGAGCGGTACTTGCCCGGTCTAGGGGGCGTTTAGCCACGGTCGCTGGGAGTTTCGTGATGTTGATGGGTTGCAGTCTGTTCCTAACGATTCCAGCTGGATTTGGGATTGACGTAGGCCCAATGCTAACAATCAGCAATGTCGGTTGGCAGTTCGGCATGTTAGTGCTTGCCTTCATGACGCTGCTAAACCATTAAACAACGAAGTAACGCTGCAAATGAGGTTCTGACATGAAATTATTCCAAAAAATCACACGTGCCACCCTCTGGGGATTTGCTGGAGTGGGCGTGCTCTCGACTGGACAGTTGTCGATACGACGCCTACTGGCATGGCCCGTCGGGGCTATGTTGCCAACTTGCTTGTAGACTGCACGAGCGGTATGATCTCGGTAGAAATCTACGGGGTAACGATTCCGTTTCGCCCTTTTTCCGAGCGGGCGCTGGTAGTCCATAAACCACGAGAAGCCTGTCTTGCAAAGGGCTTTAAACCAGAGTTTTAAAGCCGTGACGATTGTTCTTCCATGAACGCTGCCGCAAAGGCACGGGTCAACAGCAGCTGATACTCGGGAGTGCTCAGTCATTGCAAGCGCTGGGCGAACTGACGATTGAATGCGATGGCAAAACGTCTGACGTCAACTGTAGCGTTTGATACATTCTATCTTGCGAGAGAGATAATCTGGGGTTGGAGCCCATTATTCTACAAAAGTAGGGTTGAGTTCAGGCTGGGTTCGATTTGCGCGAAGAGGAGTCGTTTCTTTAACGAAACACGCTGTTCTTGCGGTAAATCTTGTCTAAGTTTGGTTCAACCTAACCGATATAAGGCTGGGAGGCCATATGGCTCTAGATAACCGCAATGGGCAGTTGATCATCATCGGTGGCGCAGAGGACCGCAAAGAGGACTGCCAGATTCTTCGAGAGTTTATTCGCTGCGCGGGTGGGCTGAAGGCCAAAATTATCGTGATGACGGTTGCTACGGAGCTGCCTAGAGAAGTTGGCGACGATTACATTCGAACCTTTGAGCGCCTGGGCGTCGAAGATATCCGCATCCTGGACCCGGTTTACCGGGACGATACCAGCTCAGCTCGTTCCTTGGAGGCCATTCAGAAAGCGACCGGTGTTTTCTTTACAGGCGGCGACCAGGCTCGAATCGTTGACACCCTGAAAGGGACTGAAATCGACAAACTGCTGCACCAACGATTTGCCGAGGGTCTGGTGATTGCGGGCACTAGCGCAGGAGCCGCTATGATGCCAGACATGATGATTGTCGAGGGCGATGCCGGTACGAATCCAAAAGTCAATATCGTTGAGACCGGGCCTGGTATGGGGTTTTTGCCGAATATTGCGATTGACCAGCATTTTGCCCAGCGCGGTCGCATTGGGCGATTGCTCTCAGCGATGGCTCAACAATCGATCAGTCTGGGATTTGGCATTGATGAGAATACCGCTGTGATCGTTGAGGGTAATCTCGCCAAAGTTGTGGGAGAAGGCGCTGTCACAGTAGTTGATATGGCTAGCCTGGCTCACAGCAATCTATCTGAGATTTTGCGAGATGAGGATCTGGCGCTTTGCGGCGTCAATCTACATATCTTGCCAGACGGCTATGGTTTTGACCTGGATACGCGCGCTCCGATTGTCAAAGGGGGTAACGCGATTGATCCCTCGAACGGCCAGATTGATGTTACCGACACTCCGAAAGCGGGTGAAGCTCGGTCCCCCAAGGTAAGACCGAAACCTCCATCTGCTTAAAGTGATTGAACTAGCCTCTCAGCAGTCAAGGGATCCCTGTCTTGTCTGCTGAGTACAAGCTAGTCAGCAGCAGATAGCTAGCAACCCGCAGGCAATTACTATGCTGAAATCGGCCAGGCGCTGCCTCCGAGCTCGGGCGCTTACACTTTGTAAGTTTGCCAGTGGATAATGCGGCAGTAGCGCAAAATTTGCTTGGCTTGAAGAATGTCAGCGCTTAAGCCTTCTACACCAATCAGACAGTCACCCCGACCGATGCGATCGCTATACAGCCCAGCTGATCGCTCAGGAATGCCCAAAGCGCCGAGTGCTTCGGTGACAGAACTTTTGAAATCGCTTGAGGGGGCAATCACCGAACTCAGAGCACCGCCTGCAATGACCGGGCCAATGTCTGGCAGAGCCACTACGCGAGGCTGAGCAACCAAACCCGCCAGACTAGCCATCATATTGCTCGAAGCCGGGCTCACAGCCACAGACGAAAAGCCAGTGTTTGCACCGCTGTAAGCACCTATCAGCAAATTGCCGACGCACGCACTGGTCAAACTGCCCGTTAAATTGCCTGTTAAGTCACCCGTCAGACTGCCTAATGGGTTACCCGATAGAGGATCGTAGCGATCGCTGCATTTAGCCAGAAAGGAAAATCGATAGGCCAAGTAGCCTGCATCCTTAAGCTTTTCTAG
>JBBSNR010000236.1:0-5224 GCA_038260635.1 Phormidesmidales cyanobacterium | reverse complement strand
CGGCGGTGCCAAAAATACCGCGATCACGCCGGCGGGAGAGTGACTCTCGTCTGGCAGTGGCTCGCGCTGCTAGCTCGCGGCGGGCTGAGCGCGGCAGCTCCTCGATGTCTCCAGCAGCGTTTGCGACTCCATCGGCGGCGGTGATCGCCTCATCTACTTCTTCTTCAGAGTCAGGCGAGAGCCGAGAGCCCGTCGCTGCTGGTGCAGTGAGTGGCGCATCCAATCCCACTAAGGACTCACCCAAATCTATGCCGCCTCGGGTCAGCCCCCAAAACAGCACGCTCCCAATAGACAAAAAAGCTACCCCTACAGCAACCATCTCATCGAAGCTGAGCGGGCGACGGGGGCCAGTAGTAGGGGGCTCAGAGCTGCGAGGGCCGTTAGGGGGCTCAATAGGAGATTGGGTCACAGGAATAGTTGCCTTAATGAAACAAAAATAAACAAGCGCACTTCCAGGCAGCGCCACATCTGGCAAATGCTTCAGATGCGTTAAATAGATTAGACAAACGCATTAACTTCCCAAAAATAGAGCATTTTGGTAAAAAGATCAGCAGTCTTACGACAGGCACTTCATCAATGTTCACCGATTGCCGCTCTAGCGGCGCTGCGTAAAAAGTCTGTAGAAACCTGGCCTGATGGACTGCGCTAGACTGCAATCAATCGCCTAGCTGCACGCCTGACAAGCCCATGACCAATCGGTTAGCCCACAGCAACAGCCTGTATTTGAGAAAGCACGCCGAAAATCCGGTGGACTGGTGGCCCTGGTGCGATGAGGCGCTGGAGACGGCTACGCAGCAAAACAAACCGATCTTTTTGTCGATTGGTTACTCCAGCTGCCACTGGTGCACGGTGATGGAGGGAGAAGCTTTCTCGGATGAGGCGATCGCTACTTACCTCAATGCCAACTTTCTCCCCATCAAAGTAGACCGAGAAGAGCGCCCCGACATAGACAGCATTTACATGCAGGCGCTGCAAATGATTGCGGGACAGGGCGGCTGGCCATTAAATATTTTCTTAACCCCAGCTGACCGAGTGCCTTTTTACGGCGGCACTTATTTTCCAGTAGAAGCTCGCTACGGTCGCCCAGGCTTTTTACAAGTGCTAAAAGCGCTGCGACAGCTCTACGATACCGATACCGACAAGGTTAATTCAGTGAAGTCGCAGATTTTAGGCGGGCTAGAACAGTCGGCGCAGCTACAGGTCGGAGTGCTAGATCCAACGCTGCTATCTGCTGGGGTGGCCGCCTGCGCGAGAACGCTGATGCCTTTTGATACGGGCACGCGCTTCCCGATGATTCCCTATGCCAGACTGGTGCTTCAGGGGGATCGCCTCTTATCAGCCGCAGACTCTGAGGTGCCGATTGACGGCCTGCATTTGGCCCGGCAGCGAGCTTTGAACTTGGTGACAGGCGGCATTTTCGACCACGTGGCGGGTGGCTTCCATCGCTATACCGTAGACCCCACTTGGACGGTGCCTCATTTTGAGAAAATGCTCTACGACAACGGCCAGATTGTGGAATTTCTAGCTGAGGTATGGCAGAGCGGTGAGCAGGCACCCGTGATCGCCCGCGCAGTCGATCAGAGCGTGGTTTGGCTACAGCGCGAGATGCGCTCAGCCGATGGCTTTTTCTACGCTGCTCAAGATGCTGATAACTTCACCAGCGCTGAGGCCATCGAACCCGAAGAAGGCGACTTTTACGTCTGGTCAATGGCTGAACTGAAGACGCTGCTCACCGCTGATGAGCTGGCTGAACTGGCTGAAGAATTTACAGTCACCGGCTCTGGCAATTTTGAAGGGCGCAATGTCTTGCAGCGTAAGTCTAGCCGTCAGCTCAGTAAAACAGTAGAACAGGCGCTAGAAAAACTATTTCAGGTTCGCTATGGCGCGCTACCGGCTGATATGCCCACTTTTGAACCAGCAATTGATGCTCAGGCGGCTAAAACCCACAGCTGGCCTGGTCGCATTCCGCCGGTGACCGATACCAAAATGATTGTGGCCTGGAATGCGCTGATGATTTCAGGCTTGGCGAAGGCTGCGGCTGTGTTTGGGCGAGCCGACTATTTGGCGATCGCCCTCCCAGCCGCCCGCTACATTCAGCAGCATCAGCAGGTTGAAGGCATTTTTCACCGGCTCAACTACGAGGGCCAGCCAGCCGTTCCCGCCCAGGCAGAAGACTATGCTCTATTTATCAAAGCCCTGCTAGATATTCAGCAGGCTTGCTTGAGATTTGAGGAATACAGCGTTCAGTCAGACGATTGGCTAGAGGCGGCGATCGCCCTCCAAACTCAGTTCGATCAGCAGCTTAGCAGCGATCAAGGCGGCTACTTCAATGCAACTGGCAGCGAGCTGATTGTGCAAGAGCGGGCCTATCAAGACAGCGCCACGCCTGCTGCTAATGGGGTGGCAGTGACGTCCCTCGTTCGGCTGTTTCTCCTGAGCGAAAATCAGGACTATCTTAGCCGCGCCGAAGCCGCCTTGCAATCTTTCAGCACCGTTTTACAAAAAGCCCCTCGGGCCTGCCCTAGCCTGCTCAGCGCCTTGGATTGGTTCACTCATCCTGTTCTCATTCGGACGACTGCCGACCAAATTCCCGATCTGATCAACCGGCTGCTGCCCACGGCTGTGCTTCGAGTGGAGAAAGGATTGCCAGGTGGTGCGATCACTCTCGTCTGCCAAAAACTAAGCTGTCAAGCTCCGGCGACAGATAGGGCCATGATGCAGCGGCAAATTGAGCAAGCTCAGGGCAAGGCATAAGCCTTTGACGGTGCTAGCTACCCTCTAGCTGATCAATCCGACTGTTGGTAGTAGCCATTTGCACCAAAAGCCCTTGAATCACCTGATTTTGGGCTTCAATATGACGCCGCCATTCGATGCGATCTGCCCTAGCCTCAGCCAGCATCGTCTCAAATCGGCTTTCTCCGTCGGCAATGGCTTGACTCAGCCGGTTAGTGACCTCGCGATCTGCCCTAGACTCAGCTAACATCGTCTCAAACCGGCTTTCTCCGTCGGCAATGGCTTGACTCAGTCGGTCGGTGACCTCTTGGCGGTGCGATTCTATACTCTGCATCATCTCAGTAATCGCAACAGTTCGTTGGCTAACTGTCTGAGTCACTTCAATCAAGACTTTAATGGCCTCTGCATTGCGATCGCAAACCGCTTCTACCCGATCCAACCGGTCAATCATCATTTACAGCCCTTCCCCAAATCTTGCACTTACCCTTTTGCCTCGCATACAGATTCTACAATGTAGCAAAACGGATTTTCAGGTAGTCATCTTCCATCTTGGCACCAGCTGGCTGAAGCGCCGCTAGGGCTTGAGGCAGCACCAGATTGCGGCGGTGATTGCCGATCCGAATATTGAGCTCATCAGCGGTTTTGCTCAGCTCCACCTGATCTTTGGGAATGCCGGGTAAATACACTTCTAGACTATAGTTGCCCTCTTCCTGCACTACTCTTAGCGTCGTTTCTTTGTAGTAAACCTGAGCCGGGTCTTCATCGCCGTAAAGCGTTTCTTTGAGTCTATCAAGCGCTTCTAGGCCGCACATTTCTTCTGAATAAAGCGGCACTTCTTTTACCGGCAGCGGGTGGAAGTTGTCATGAATTTGCTGTCTATACTTCGATTGCTGGTCCTTCCAGCGTTGAAAAAACGGATCGCTCACACTGTCAGGAATAATCCGATTAGCCACAACCATATCGGTGCCTACGTTATACAAGCTCAGATAGGCATGGGCTCTGAGCGACTCTTTAATCACCATCTTCTCGGGGTTGGTCACCAGCCGGACGGAGGTAATCGTCGGATCGGCTAAAATTTTCTCTAGCGCTTCTAGCTGCTCATAAAATTCGTAGGGCGCGTCCATCACCTCTTTGGTCGGCAGAGAAAAGCCAGCAATCGGACGAAACAGCGGTTCTACCAGAGGTCGCAGCGCTGTAGAAACGGCCTGAAAAGGCTTGTACAGTCGCCGCATGTACCACCCGGCCACCTCTGGCAGGCTGAGTAGTCGTAGCGCCGTTCCGGTGGGCGCAGAGTCAATGATTAAAACGTCGTACTCGTTTTCGTCGTAGTGACGCTTCATGCGCACCAGGCTGAAAATTTCATCCATTCCCGGTAAAATTGCCAACTCTTCGGCTTCAATGCCCTCCAGCCCTCTAGCCTGCAAAACCTGAGTGATATAGCGTTTGACCGCGCCCCAGTTGCCTTCTAACTCCCGCAGCGCGTCGAGCTCTGCGCCCCAAAGATTGGGTCTGATCTCTTTAGGGTCGTGGCTAAGTTCTGTATCGAAGCTGTCGGCTAGTGAATGCGCTGGATCGGTGCTGAGCACCAGAGTTTTGTGACCAACTTCCGCGCAGCGTAGACCTGTTGCGGCGGCGACTGAGGTTTTGCCTACCCCACCTTTTCCGGTCATCAGAAGTACGCGCATAGCAGACTGGCCTGTGGTGAAATTAACGTTATTTCACTGTAACCAGTTTTGTGAGGGTTCTGGAAGTTTCTCATTCTATAGAGTGATATCCGGTGGCGATCGCCCCCCAGCCTCCCTATTGAACGTTGAGATACTGCAAGATGCCGTTGGCAATCCCCTCGGCAATGCCGCCAACGGCTTCTGGATCTCTAAACCGGGCAGCGTCGTCACGACCGGTGACAAACCCGGTTTCTACCAAGACAGCAGGCATTGAAGTATTGACCAGCACGTAGAAGCGAGCCCGACGCACGCCGCGATCATCTAGATCAGTCCGCTGTAAAAGACTGTTGTGAATAGTCTGTGCTAAACGCAGACCCGAGGAATAATAGTAGGTCTCCAGACCGTTGATATCGGGGCGGCTGAGGCTAATCGAGTTGGCATGGATGCTAACAAAGATATCGGCATTGGCCCGCTCGGCCACATCGACCCGTGGCTGAAGGTCTATTTCACGGTCATCGGCCCTAGCCATCACAGCATTGACCCCCCGATCATTCAAAATCTGCTGAACGCGGCGGGCGATATCTAGATTGACATCTTTTTCTCGCAGGCCGCCAATCCCAATCGCCCCCGGATCGTTACCGCCGTGCCCCGGATCAAGCACCACTGTGAGCTGGCCCTGGCGAGGCCGAGGAATAGACGGAGAGGGTGCCGACGGAGAGGGCAACGACGGAGAAGGTACCGAAGGAGAGGGCGAGGGCCGAGGCACGCTGGCAACGGGCGCTGATCCTTCGATAATTTGGGCGGGCAGTCGGGCTGCTGTGAGCCTT
>JBBSNR010000235.1:0-5224 GCA_038260635.1 Phormidesmidales cyanobacterium | reverse complement strand
TTGCCACCTCTTGAGTCGCATCGTAGGCGTAGGGAAAGCTGAAGTTTGCCCGCTTTACTTGCTGGCGCATGTGGTCAGGGTCGTCTTGTGGATGCGTCTCAATGCTGTTGGCGCTGATGGCCAATATGCCCATGCCTTTAGGCAGATAGTCTTGCCCAATGCGGCCCAGTTCGTCCTCAACATGCTTAACGAAAGGGCAGTGCTGACAGATAAACATCACCAGTAGCCCCTTCTTATCGGCAAAAGTATCGAGTGAAAGAGTGTCGCCTGAGACAACATCTTCCAGGGTAAATGCTGGGGCGGGGGTGCCCAGAGGGAGCATGGTGGATTCAGTTCTAACCATAGAAAAAAACGGAGATGGGTGAAGAATTTGGGGTGGTCGCTCAGCTCGACGGAGCGCAGACGAGTGGGTAAAACCAACGCCTGACGAGGCTTTTAGCCGCCCGCGCTCATGGCGGCCATCACTAAGACAGAGAGTAACAGACCGGGGCTGAGCAGCAGTAAGAGTATGCCAAAGTCGTGAAGTTCCATGTGCGATCGCCTCTATAAACTAACAGTAGTGTGAGCAGCCCAGCCATTGCTCTATCAACGCTCTGGCCCAGACACTGCCTCTATCATGGCGAATCGCCTGCTAAGCTGTAGCAATTTTAATAGGGCAAAGCTCACAACTTCCTGAAATTTAACATATCCCGTTTTTAAGATTTGGCGTATCCTTACATTTAATTTGATTGATGGGAAGTACCGCTCATGGGCAGACAACTGGCGCACCGGCTCAAGCAGTCTCACTGGCAGTTTTCCTGGGGATTGGACTGGGGACTAGCTGCCTCTGCCACCATTCTGATCGTGACAGGCGCTGGCATCATGCCAGCTCAGGCCGATCAAATTGAGTCGTGGCACTACGATTCGCAAGGGCGATCGCTCACCCTGGTCTTGCCTACAAACGTAGCCCCGGTGCTCTCAGTGGTCGCACCCAATCGGCTGCTGGTAGAGCTACCCAATACCCAAGTCGGTGATGTCGCCGCTCAGACCATTGCCGACGGTGTGGTTGAGAGTATCGCGCTAGAGCAAACCGACCCCGACACCGTTTGGATGGTGGTAGAGTTTGTCCCCGGCACCGTTTTGGCCGATGCTCAGAGCGCCGTTCAAATCAGCACAGAGCCTGACAATTTGCAGCGGTGGCAGGTTCAACCCGTCCTAGCCGACGCTGCTGCGAGCTCACCCGCTACCCCATCAGCGCTAGCGCTTTCACCTGCGCTAGATTTGGCCCAGGCACCAGACTTTCCCGATCTGCCCCTGCTCGAACCTGCCGTGCCCACCGGCGAGCCAGTGAGCGTACCGCCTATAGACGTGCGATCTGTAGCGCCAATTGAACCCGAACCCGCTCAGCCCGAAGTAAGCCGCACCGTGGAATTGCCTCTTCCGACAGCAGTCATTCCAACAGAAGCTCCCATTCCTGGTGAAGCCGAGCTGTTAGAGAGATTCCCAGAAGCCGATCTGCCTATGGTCGATCTGCCCGTGACTGATCAGCTCACAACCGAACCGCTTGAACCCGATCAATCCGTAGCTGATGAGCCCGCACCTGATAGCCGTGAAGCCGCCGTCGTTAGCCAACCTGAAGTGCCGCTTGAGCCGCCTTTTTTAGAAGGGGTGGCTGAGTCCGCTGCTGCTATGCCAGAAGCCGTAGAAGCGCCAGCTGAGGTAGCCGAATCGATTGCTACCGTACCGCCAGCGGCAGCAGCACCGGCTGCACCTGTAGAAGCGCCCCTGCTTGAGATTTCGGCTGACGTTAGCCCCGCTAACGTCAGCCGTTGGCCCGAGCCCATTCCCTTTGGTCAGCCTCTGCCGTAGCCGCCATGAGAGAACTATAGCGTTGGTCACTTTGCTGAGGTACAGTACATTGGCTGAAAGCTGTATGTAACACCAGGCAAAGTGACTCGCGGTACCCGGATGCATCCGGGTACCGCTACAAAGAGAAGCTAGTCCAAGGGGACAGATAGCGGCACAATAGATAAGTAGGGAAGCGTCGTGTAATCTTTGGGCTCTACCGACGGATGTTTTTTGTGAAAACTACTCATGATCGCGCGTTCAAATCTCCGACATCAGCATGGAGAACGCTACTGGCCGATACGCTAACTGTTTTTTGGGGAGACTGGCTAGATCTGCGAGTGCGAATCCCCCAGGTAGCTGCTTCGGGGCTGATTTCACCACTGATTTATATTTTGGCGTTTGGCCTGGGCTTGGGCAGTTCTTTAGACCAGGTGAGCACGCCGACCGCCGGAGACAGCTACCTGGAGTTTATTTTGCCAGGCATGGTCGCGCTTTCATCCATGGTGATCAGCTTTGGTGGCACTACCTTTTCAATTTGCGGTGAACGACTTTTCTCAAAAACGTTTGAAGAAATGCTGCTGTATCCCATTCATCCGCTGGCGCTGCACCTCGGCAAAATGCTAGCTGGAATTGTACGCGGTCTGATGACGGCGACGGCGGTGATTTTGGTCGCTGTGCTGTTCACAGGCAAAATCTGGAGCTTTCTCAATCCGCTATTTTTTCTACTGGTGATTTTGAACTGTGCAGTATTTGCCGGGCTGGGCGTGATTGTAGGGCTAAAAGTGAAATCGCTGGAGAGCGTCGGGCTATTTAATAACTTTTTAATTGTGCCGATGTCGTTTTTGGGCGGCACTTTTTTTGATCCAGCAACGCTGCCAGCTGCGCTCAAGCCAGTGGTGTATGCGCTACCGTTGACCTACACGACGATTGGGTTACGTGCAGCTGCTTACAAGCCTCTAGCAGAATTTCCGTGGTATACCATTCCCATTCTGCTCGTCTTTGCCATTGCGCTCTCCTTCTACGGCGCATACCAATTCTCCAATCAGCAAGATTGACACATAGAAGCAAAGCATTTAGCCAAAGATCAATACAGGCTACCCGCTTATAATCGGGCGTGTGTGATTTTGGGTGCGCTGAGTGTAGCTACGTCCGGTAATCAGTGCGAGAACAACACCCTCAGTTTTGCCAGAGTCTTCAGGAGTCGGCAAGGTTGGTGCTGGTAAGGGCGATCGCAGTCAAACACCAGGGAACACAGCCGGCAAATCAAAGAAGCACCGCAATAGAAGAAATTGATAAGAGTTTCGTATTTGGTAACGGGTAAAAAACCGCTAAAGGCAATTGCTACATTGGCTTCATGACTTTTCTTTGCTGATTTCTATGGGGAGCGCCAAGTTTTATACAGTCGTAGCTATTTTTGCTATTTCTGTAGTAGCTACAGTAGGTTTGAAGGCGATCGCAGCTAGCACTGTATCAGCCATCCAGCTCAACGGACAGGTTGGAGATGCCTGGCAGTTCGAGGCCACTCGTCTTCGTCTTCACAAAACGCCTTACACAGAATTCACCATAGAAATTGTGGCGAAGAACAAGCCGCTGCGTTCAGACTTTACTGCCGCTTTGAGCACTGTGCAAATAGAAGAGAATTCTACCGAGATCAGAGGCATTCGCGACATCGACTGTGATACTCACCAAACAATCGTGTGTGCGTTTACGGTCTCTGATACGGCACTACAAGATCCTGATCTAGCATTTGTGCTAGATTTTCAAGCCTTCAGCAATGTCAACGGGCAGAAGATGCCTATGCCCTCAGCTAGCTTTCTCTGCTTCAAACTGAAAGATATTCCTCCACAACTGTCGGCTTAGGACAAATTTTGGTCAGGTATCGCGGCGTTTGCAAAACAGCTTACTGTGAAACACTCTCAAAATAATGAGCGATCACCTACCGCGCCATTGTGAAGGCAGACAACCAACCGGCTATGCGCTGGGTACAATGTAACAGGCAGCCCTCCAGGATAAATATGGATGCTTTAACTGTCAGCCAAGCGCAAATAATTGAGTCTATCAAGAAACTGCCGGAGGAATCTCTTGGCGAGCTTGTGACGTTCGTCGAATACCTTCGCTACAAAGCTGCCGAAAAGCAGCCTTCAGAAACGGGTGAAAACTTTCTCCTATCGATTGCAGGAATAGGAGACTCAGGAACCAACAATATCTCAGATAGAGATGAAGAAATTTTAGCAAACGAAGTCCATCCTATTC
Source organism: Phormidesmidales cyanobacterium (assembly GCA_038260635.1). Taxonomy (GTDB): domain Bacteria; phylum Cyanobacteriota; class Cyanobacteriia; order Phormidesmidales; family Phormidesmidaceae; genus Phormidesmis. The sequence goes on along the minus strand of JBBSNR010000235.1, from coordinate 1,144 downwards.
ACGGCTGGAGTCTGCATTCGGATGAGTGAGTATGACGGCAATACTTGATACCAGCTTTTTGTTTGCACTAACGGATAGAGGCGATCTTAATCATGCTCGCGTTCTATCAGTTGCCCAAACTGCCAGTGAGTCTTTTCTGCTTCCTAGCGTAGTCCTTCCCGAAGTCTGCTATCTGATTGCATCCAGACTAGGGCATCAGGCAATGCGCCAGTTCCTGAATAACTTGTCAACCAGCACTATTCAATTAGAGCCTTTGGCGACTTCTGATCTAGAGAGAGTCAGTCAGATTTTAGAGCAGTACGCCGACAGTCGATTAGATTTTGTAGACGCTGTGATTATAGCGATCGCAGAACGCACAGGCATTACTCGCGTTCTCACGCTGGATCGACGCGATTTTTCTTTGGTACGCCCGAGACACTGTGATTATTTTGAGATACTGCCTTGAGATGATGAGGGTTTAGCCAGAGATTAAGACGGGCACTCGCTTGTAAGCAGGCGTATGTGATTTTGGGTCGGTTACGCCCTTCATTAACACGTTAGCTTCGGGGTAAAACATCAGGGCCGCGCCGCGCCTGACTGCGCCGCAGATGATTTCGATGTTTTCGAGTTTGCCTACTTCGCCCTGAACGGTGACCCGCTGATGGTCGCGCCATCCCCCCGAACGCGCATCCTCTGCGTTCATCAAAATGCAGTGTCGATGCGGCATTCCTCTGTATTTATCGGCGGTGCGGTAAACAACCGTGTTGTGCTGAGCGTAGCTGCGCCCGGTAATCAGGGCGAGCACCACGCCCTCAGTTTTGCCAAAGTCTTTAGGGGTTGGCAAGGTGAGCGCTGGCATGGGCGTTAGCTGCATTTGAGCTTTGCCGGAAGGCGTTTTAAATTTTGGCGTCGTAAAGATTCTTCCGCTAATGGTGAACTCTTCTTTAGTTTCATCGATGTCGCCAATCTTCTCGTAGCCAGAGATCGTTTCAGCAATGAGCTGTCGCACGTAGCGGGTGTCTTGCAGTCTTCGCCAGTCAATCGGGGCCTCGCCATGCAGTCGGTGGGCTAGCTCCGCAATAAAGTTTACTTCGGCAACCAAGTCAGCCGTTTTGAGGTGAGTTTTGCCCTCGTCGTTGAGGCGAACAAAGTTGTTGCCAGATTC
>JBBSNR010000234.1:0-5243 GCA_038260635.1 Phormidesmidales cyanobacterium | reverse complement strand
TTAGCCCGGATGGCAAACGGCTCGTCAGCGGCAGTGAAGATAAGACGATTATCGTTTGGGATGCAGACAGCGGCTGCCAGTTAAAAACGCTAGATCGGTCGGGCGATCGCGTTCGCTCAGTCGCTATCAGCGCCAGTGGACAGTTTCTCGCCAGTGGCGGTGATGATGCTCAGGTCATGCTGTGGGACTTGCTCAGCTTTAAACACGTCGAAAGTATTTCTACTCAGCAGAGCCGAATTTGGTCGGTGGCTTTTCAGCAGCAGGGAGAAAAGCTGCTGCTCGCGGCTGGCGGCGATAAGCAAATGCTGATGCTCTGGCAAGTTGGCCCCGATGTTGAGCCCAATCTCGAGATGAGACCAGGAGAGACTCCCGCCATAGCAGCGCTGCCCGCTGCTGAAACAGCTGCCCGGCCATCGGTGTCGCCTAGCGTCAGGCCCCTGAGAACCTACCGGGGCTATACCAACGGCATTCGCGCGGTCGCGTTTATCGGCGACGATAGAGTGGTGGGCGGCGGCGACAGCGGTGAGCTGTCTATTTGGGATATTACAGGCGATCGCAAAGCCACTATTCCTCTGCACCAGGGCCGTATTTGGTCTCTCGCGACCGACCCGCAAAACGCTTTAATTGCCAGCGCCGGAGACGATCACACCATTCGACTGTGGGACGCTGAGACCGGTCAGTGCCTGACAGCCCTCACCGGCCATACGAGCTGGGTACGGGCGATCGCCTTTAGCCATGGCGGTCGCTTTTTAGTTAGCAGCGGTGACGACTGCACCATCAGAATTTGGAATACGGCTTCCGGCTTTTGCCTTAGAACGCTACAGCAGCAGAACCACTGGATTCGAGCGGTGAGCTTTAAGCCTGACAGCGCCCGCTACTTGATCAGCGGCGGCGACGATCAGCGCGTCCGCCGTTGGGATAGAAAAGAAGGCACCTGGGAAGCCCTGACTCAGCATGAGCATCGCGTTTGCTCGGTTGCCTACAGCCCCGATGGGAAAACAATTGCCAGCGGCAGTGACGATACCAATGTGCTGCTGTGGGATACCGACAAAGGAGAAGTTAGCCACCGCTTTACCCAGTCGGAGCTAGGCATTAAGGCCGTCGCCTTTAGCCCCGATGGCAAGTATCTAGCAGCAGGGGGCGAAGATCAGCTGGTGTACGTTTGGGATTTGAAAGCGCCCGGCTCTAAAAACTGCTTTATCTTATCGCCAAAAGACTCCACCGGACTGACAGGCGGCATTCGCTCCATTGCCTTCAGTCCCGATAGCCGCTTGGTGATCAGCGGCGGACTCGACGAGATGATCCGTATTGGCGATTTGAGCCAGATAGAAGATCCTCAAAAGCGCATTCTAAAACCGTTGAATCGGCGCGATCGCCCATACGAAAATATAGAAATTGAGAACATCAAAGGGCTCAGCGGTTTACAGGTCGCCAACTTGGTAACGCTAGGAGCCGTTAGTCGAACAGAATCTCTTTTAAATTCTCCTTAAACCTTGCAGTCGGTTGAATCTCCGAGCGAAGAAAGCGGTGGGTACGGAAATCTATAGCTTTCAACTCTAGACTTTTACGGATTGACCCGATGTAATATACGGAGTGTATCAATATTCCTTGTAGGGGCCATGAGTTTCACAGCTACGACGATTCAGGCAACGTCAGCTTCGCCAGCGGCGGTAAAACAGCGCGCCAGTAGCGTCGTCAAAGAAAAGTACCCCGACTATAAAATCATCGTGCTCAATGACGACTTCAATACTTTTGAGCATGTAGTCAAGACCCTGACGACCTATATTCCAGGTGTGAATAGCGATCAGGCTTGGGAGCTGGCCGACAAAATTCACAATGAAGGTCAGGCGATTGTGTGGGTGGGGCCGCTGGAGCAGGCTGAGCTGTATCACTCTCAGCTGATTCGGGCAGGGCTGACAATGGCTCCGCTAGAAAAGGCTTAGACTGGCAGGGATGGCAGTAGGCATGAACTGAGCTGGTGGGTAAAAAGGGCAAGGGTAAAAAGCGTACAGGTAAGTCAAAGGCCGGCTCTGACAAGCCTGCTGGCAAGCAGAAGCAGAAAGCGACCAAAGGGCGAGTGGTGATCACGCACTCTACCTACATTCCAGGGCTGATCGACCTGCTGGAAAAGCTGGCTGCCTGGCCTGAGATTCAGACAATTACCCCGGCGGTGATTTCGCGGGCCAGATCAAACTCACCTCAGCTACAGCTGAAAGTGTCTGTGCCGATCATCGGCGGGCACAAGCTGATTGCGCGTAAAAGCAAGTCAGCCCAAGAAGTATTTGTGATTACTCAGTGGACAAAGGATGAACTCGCGCAGGCGATCGCCCAAACCCTCACTTAGCTGATCGCGCCAAAAATCGGCTATGCCCATTCCCCATTCCCCTCCCTCACCCTCTCAAGAGCAGTGGCAGCACGAAGGCGCGGCCCATTTCTGCGTAGGCGACGCCTTTTTTCGCAGCAGCAGCCAAACTGGGCGCGACCTGGCAATCTTGGCGGCGATCGCTTACAAAACCCATCACGGTCGCCTGCGCGTACTCGATGCCATGACTGGCTGCGGCGTGCGACCTTTGCGCTATGGGCTAGAAGCCGGGGCCGACTACGTTTGGGCCAATGAAGGGAATTGGGAGCTGCGATCGCTTCTACAAGCCAACCTCAGCCACAGCCTGCCGCCCGAACGCTACCGGATCACCCATCAGGACGCCAACGCCGTCTTTTTTGACTGTCACCAGCGCCAAGACTTCTATGACCTGATCGATATTGACGGCTTTGGTAGTCCTGCGCCTTACCTCAGCACCAGCCTGTGGGCGGTGAAGCTAGGCGGACTGATCTATCTCACCAGCACAGATGGTCGCGCCACTGGCGGTCATGCCCCCGATAAAAGCCTGCAAACCTACGGTGCCTATGCGCGGGTTCATTCGGCTGTGCATGAACAGAGGCTAAGGCTGCTCATCGGCGCAGTCGTACAGCAGGCAGCGGCTAGAGGGCTCACGGCTAGTCCTGTATTTTCCTATCATCAGGGTGAAGTTAATCGGGTGATGATGCGCGTTACCCGGCAATCGGCATGGCAGTCGGCGCACTATGGGTTTTTGGCGTACTGTCATGCCTGTGGCCAGTTTCAGACTCTGCTGTGGAAGAAGCTTGGGCGTGTGAGCTGTTTGTGCAGCACCGCCGATCCACCCGTTGTGAGTGGGCCAATGTGGTTGGGTCCGCTTCACAGTGAACTTGATCTAATCGCGATGTACCGGACTGCGGCTGCGCTTAAATCGGAGCGATGGACTGACTGCCGGGCATTGATCGATGTCATGCGCTCAGAATCGGCGATGCCACCCTATTACTACCCGCTGGCAGAAATTGGTAGGCGGGGTAAAACAGATATTCCGCCGCGTCAAGCGCTGATTGAACGGCTGTGTCAGGAGGGATTCACTACGACTCGCACTCATCTCAGCACCGAAGCTATTAAGACCACTGCCCCAATTGCGACCTGCCTGCAACTCGCTCAGCAACTGTCACAGCGATCGCCCTCACCGGAATGAGCCCTTTATACCGTGAAGATATATATTGACTAAAAAGATAAGAGCCGAAATCATCATGAGAGTGTTTTTAGCAGCTTTAGCGATTGTCGCCGCCGCTGTCGGGGCTGGAATCGGCTATGCGGGCATGAAAACTGCGGCCCTGCCCGACTGGTATAGCCAGAGTGAGGAGCCGGTTGTCGTCTCTAGTACTGAGTCCGAAGTCTTTACCGACCCGAACGACGTGGTGATTTCAGCGGGCGAACTCAATCGAATGGTGACAGATGCGATCGCCAGCCAACCCGCTGCTGCCCCTATCCTCAACGCTGCTAGAGGCGTCAATACCTCGATTGAAAACGGTCGGATTGAGAGCGGCATGGTGATGAATCTATCAGAGATTCCCTTGGAAGCACTGCCGTCAGAGGGTCGGCAGGCGGTAGAGCAGCTTACCCATACCTTTCCGTTCCTGGCAAACCGGGAGGTGTACTTAGGCGTAGAAGGCAGCCCGGCAGTCGTTAATGGGGCGCTCAGCCTGGATGATACTCACATTAAGGTAGGTCAGCTGAGCCTGCCAATTGCCAGCGTCGCCAAGCAGCTAGGGCTTTCTCAAGCAGAAATTGAACAGCAGCTCGACGCGATACTAGCGCAACAGGGCCTCACCCCCGACGATGTCCAAATCGTAGACGGACAGCTCGTAATCAGGGGCGTTGCTCAGTAAATCGGCGGGCGCTTACTGTTCTTGAATGAGGCGCATGTAGTTTTGCTTGAGCTGGATATTGCTCTGAGCCATTTTTTCTGATAGCCCGGCTTCAGCATCGCTCAGGCTTTCGTAAAACATGGCTGAGCGCTGAACTGAAATGTACTCTTTCCACAGCTGCTTGAGCAGAGTTACTGCCATTGGGCTTTCGCTCTTCATCTGCGACAGCAGCGCCTCGAACTGCTCTGTGGCCTGGCTGTAGTTTTTCCCGTCCTTAGCCAGAGCAATTGCCCCAGACATCGCGACTTCTAATAAGCTTCTTTCTACGGGTTCAGAAGTATCTGAGTTGTCTTGCACAGCGGCGGATTGGTCAGTTAGAGATTGATCAGACATAAAATTGGCGTGAATAGTCTTAAGAACGTCATGCTGCTGCCTGAATCTCTAGAAAAAGCCCTTTAGCCTGTTAGAGAGATAAATGCATCAGCTTGATACATATTGAAACATTAGCTGAGTAATCGCCTCTACACAAGTGCAGAAAGTTCACTGCCAGCAGACAGAAGGTCCTGATCAGGTTGCTATCGGCAGTAGGTCGTACAGCCCCAGTGTCGGCTGTGCGGTAGCCGGGGACCGCGCCAGCCGCGACGACGCAGCTCTCTAGCGATCAGCCGGTTAATCCCGCCGTGGGCCACCAGCACAACCGAACCCGCCGTTTGCGATTGACCTTCTAATAGATCGGCGGCGGCATGGGCCCGCTGCAACGCTCGCTTGAATGATTCACACTGTGAACCGTAGCCCAGTCGCCATAGGGTGAGTGCGATCGCCGTCCAGGTCAGCGCCGAAAAGCGAAAATGCCGGGGAAAATCGACCGGAAACTCAATCTCGCGAAACTGCGGATCGACAATCGGCGGCACCGGTACCGCCAGCAGCTCGGCGGTATGCATCGCTCGGGGGCGATGGCTGGCAAATACCAACCCGGCCTGAGCCACCGCTTGCATCGCCGCCCGAGGCGGATAGGACTGCCGGGCGATTTTGGC
>JBBSNR010000233.1:0-5283 GCA_038260635.1 Phormidesmidales cyanobacterium | reverse complement strand
TCAGCGGTTCAAAAAAGCCAACCCAGACAGCGATACTCGAATTTTGATGCTGACCATGCACGACAGCGAAAAGGCCGTGTTAGCAGCCTTTGCCGCTGGCGCAGATTCGTACTGCACCAAGGAAATTGAAACTAAAGATCTCGTTACCGCCATTCGCGAGACCAAGGCGGGTAACTCATGGATAGATCCGTCTATTGCTAGCCTGGTTCTCTCTCAGGTCAAGCCCACTGTTGCCGTCGGCGAATCTTTTAACAGCCGCACGGTAGAAATTAGAGCGGTAGACCCAGAGTATGAGCAAATCATTGAGTCTTACCCGCTGACTGAGCGCGAGCTGGAAATTTTGGAGTGCATTGTCTCGGGCTGTAGCAATGCGCAAATTGCTGAGAAGCTGTTTGTCACTGTGGGTACAGTTAAGACCCACGTGCGCAATATTTTGAATAAGCTCGGGGCGAGCGATCGCACTCAGGCCGCTGTTCGAGCTTTGCGCTCCGGGCTAATCAGCTAGCGCTTACCCATCCCAAACTTCCCTTCAGCCAAACTCTGCAACAGGCAATCCATCGGGTTGCCTGTTTTTAATATTTTTTCTATCTCTCGCCATAAATACTATGTTATCTCTCTCTACTCTCTGGTCTCTACTCCGGCAGACCTTTGCCGAATGGCAGCGCGACAAGGTCTCACGGCTCGCGGCTGCTCTGGCTTACTACACCACGTTTTCTCTAGCGCCGGTGCTGGTAATTGTGATTGCGATCGCCAGCTTCCTATTTGAGCAGAGCACGGTTCAAGACCGGATTATTGAGCAGTTGCAGGGTCTGCTGGGCGAAAACGGCGCGGCCCTGGTTCAGGAGATGCTGACCAACGCCCAATCGCAGGAGGGCGGTATTTGGGCAACCATTATCAGCTTAGTGCTTTTGATAGTGGGCGCTTCGGGTCTATTTATTCAGCTGCAAGACGCGCTCAATACCGTTTGGAATGTGGTGCCCAGACCGGACGGCGGCATCGGCAAATTGGTGCGCGATCGCCTGCTGTCTTTTGGCATGGTGCTGGTGATTGGGTTTTTGCTGATGGTGTCGCTGCTGCTGAGCGCGGCCCTAGCGGGTATCAGCGGTATGTTAGGCGGTGGCAGCGGGCTAGTCGGCTGGGATATCGGCTGGCAGCTGCTCAATACGGTAGGCTCCCTGGGCGTGATTACGCTGCTGTTTGGCCTAATCTACAAAATTTTGCCCGATGCCACCATTGCCTGGAGCGATATCTGGGTGGGCGCAGCCCTGACGGCGGTGCTGTTTACGATTGGCAAGGCGCTGATTGGCTTTTACCTGGGCAACAGCAGCGTGGCCTCGGCCTATGGCGCAGCGGGCTCGTTTGTAGTGCTGCTGCTGTGGATCTACTACTCAGCCCAAATTTTGCTCTTTGGCGCAGAGTTTACCCAGGTCTATGCCAACCGCTTTGGCTCTCATATTGAACCCGATGAGCACGCTACTTTTGCCGCCGATGCCACCCCTGAAGAAAAGGGTATAGAGACGGACACCGCCCAAGGTGAAAAAGGCGAAACCCGCCAGATTGCTCGCCCTGAACCGCCTGCTGACTTACCCCAAACGCGATCTCAATTCAGGGCGCAGCGCGATCGCCGGATGAGACGACCTGAAGGGCGATCGCCAGAGCGCTAAAATCACCGCCGATCAGCTTGTCCAGCCGTTAGTGCCAGCATTAGATCGACTTTCGCCTCTAAATCTCTCTTTAGTCATATATTTTGCCCCTCATGCCCGCCCCACTCGATGGCCGAGCATCCCATCACTGACCTGAAGAGATAGACCAAATGACATAGCCTGTCCGCCTTTCGCGACGTGTCACTCTGCATGGCCTCTGTCAAAAGAGTGAGTATCGTCTCCTGCTTTTAGGCAAAATTTGCACAGCGGCTTCCTTCTTGTGGGAGAGGAATTTTGCAGGGCGATAACGCCTTAATAGGGGAAGCACACTTCTAATTAGAGCGAAAAGAATACGTTATGGGATTTTTTATGGGCTTACCGGCCACGCCTTTTTATGCGGCTAGCTGGCTCGCACAGCTAGCTGATCCGGGCATTGATACGCCAGAGGAAGCCGCGCTGATTTTTTCTGGCCCACAGTTTTTCATTGCCCTCCTCTCCGGGGTAATTTTGGCCTTTGGCTTTCAGCTGCTGCTGACCAATCTCTCAATGGCAGCGGGCGTTTCTTACGTCAGTCATTCCAGTAGCTCTAGCAGCTCTAGCAGCTCCAGTAGCTCAGGCTCAGGTATCAAGAAGATTAGCGTTGCTTTTGGCGCGTGGACGCTGGTTACCGTCAGCCTGGCTCTGTTCTTTGCCTGCTGGCTAGCCGTTAAGCTCAGCCTTTATAACAGCGTCGCTTTGGGCGCGATTACCGGCTTAGTGATTTGGGCCACTTATTTCACGCTGCTGGTGTGGTTTAGCTCTACGGCTGTGGGCTCGCTTGTCGGGTCAGTCGTTAAGTCGGCTACCAATGGCTTTCAGGCGCTGGTGGGTACCGCAACTGCCGCACTGGGCGCGAAAGCCGCTAGCAATCAGCTGGTCGAAACTGCCGAAGCCACTGCTGCCGCTGTTCGCCGGGAGTTTACCTCTGGTCTAGATACATCAGCGATGCAAGACCGACTGCAAGAGTATTTAGCTGGGCTGCGCTCTCCCGAAGTAGATGTCACCTCTATTGAGCAAGAGTTTGAGCGTCTACTGCGGAGTTCTGAGCTGGCCAATGTGAAAGATGGCGATGCGCTTCCCACCGTTGATAGAGATACATTTGCTAAGCTGCTGAGCGATCGCACCAATCTTTCCCGGCAGGAGACCAAGCGCGTTGCCAACCGCCTGTACCAGGTATGGCAGCGCAACACAGGCGGCAGCAGCAACCAGCTCAATGAGATCATGGCTTTTGTTGCTTCGGCCAGTGCTGGACAGCTCGCCTCTGAAGGTCTAGGCAGCCGGTTAGATCAGCTGGTAGATGAGCTTAAGCAGCAGCGCGGCCAAAGTCAGCAGGGCGGCGACAGCAGTGGCAATCCCTTCTCACAAGCACTGAGCCAGGGCATGAACGCTATGGTCGGCATGGTGATGGGCAAAGTAGACCTATCCGACTTTGACGCCAACACAGTAGTTGGCCAGATTAAGTCTGCTCAGCGTGAACTGACCGGCCAGGCGGGTGCTAGTGCCCCTCAGTCCACAGGCGATACGGCTGATCAAAACCTGATTAAAGCCGATGTCGAAACTTACCTGCACCATGCCTATATTGGCGAACTGAAGTCACCTGCTCTAGAAGAAAACTTCCGCAATGTTCTCTACGACGTAGAAGCCGACGAAACCGAACTGCGAGAGCAGATTTCTACCCTCAGCCGACAGGTTTTTGTAGATACTCTCTCAGCGCGTGGGCTGCTAACTCAAACAGAGATCAGTGACCTCGCCACCCGCTTGGAAGTTGTTAGGCAGGCCGTGCTCAAAGATGTCATGGCCGCAGAGACAGCCGCTGCTGAGAAGCGGGTTCGCCAAGAGCTGGAAACCTTCTTCCGCTTTACACCAGCGAGTGAACTGTCTTCTGATATGGGCGATCGCGCCTTCAGAGCCCTGATTGAAGATGAGCCGCTAGATGTTGGCTACATGCGCGATCAGCTAGGAAGCATCAGCGCTGACTACTTCCGCCAGTTCTTAGTCGCTCGCGAAGACATTGACGAACCAGCTAGCTACGAGTTGGCCAATCGCTATCACGCTTTGCTAGATCGAGTGATTGCCGACGCAGAAGGCGTCAATCAAGCGGCTCAAGTTCGTTTGCAGCAGCAGCAGCAGTCTATAGAAGACTACCTGCGCCGCACAGATAAAGCCGAGCTTGATCCTGACGGCATTAAGCGCGATCTCAAAGCGCTCTTAGAGGAGCCCGACCAGGGCATTCACCGCATTCGAGGTCGCCTGGCCCGGTTTGATCGCGATACGCTGGTGAAACTATTGGGGCAGCGGCCAGAGTTTTCCGAGCAAGAAGTTGATCAGGTGGTCAGCTCTTTAGAGGAAAACTGGAATGCCACTATAAATGCGCCTAGAAAGATCACCCTCCAAGCACAGGCGAAATATGACGAGGCGACGATGGCGATCGCCGACTACCTGCGCAGCACGGGCAAGCCAGAGCTACACCCCGACGGCATCAAGCGCGATCTGCAAAAGCTGATGGACAATCCCAAAGTGGGGGCCAAAGCCATTCGCTACCGGCTCTCCAAAATGGATCGCGACACGCTGGTGCAGCTCCTTAGCCAGCGAGACGACTTGAGCGAAGCTGAGGCAAACCAGACCATCGACGATCTGCTCTCTAGCATTCAGAGTGTGATTAGAGCGCCGCGCCGCCTGGCTCGCCGGGCTCAAACTCAAGCCCTCTCTTTCCAAACTGCGCTAGAAGACTATCTGCGCAACACCGATAAGGATGAGCTGAATCCCACTGGCATTAAGCGAGACCTTCAGCTCTTGTTGAACGACCCTAAGCTAGGGGTAAGTCGCCTAGGCGATCGCATGTCGCAAATGGATGAGACTACGATGGTGGCGCTGCTGGCTCAGCGGCCCGACATGACCGAAGCCGAGGCCACTGAAGTCGTCCGTCAGGTGACCGACGTTCGCGATCAGTTCGTCGCCCAGGTACGCAGCATTCAGCGCAGCATAGAGTCGGTGATCAACCGCATCTTTGTGCGTATTCGCGAGTACTTGCAGTCATTAGATCGCCCCGAGCTAGACTACTACGGCATTAAGGGCGATGTCCGCACCCTGTTTGATGATCCGCAGGCTGGCTTTGCGGCGATGCGCGATCGCCTCTCTCAGTTTGATCGGGACACGCTAGTCGCCCTGATCAGCTCTCATGATCGCATCTCCGAAGCCGATGCTTACCGGGTCATCGACCAGGTAGAATCTGCCCGCGACAGCGTGCTCCATCGGGCTGAGCGAGTAGAGCAGCAAATAGAAAGCCGGCTCAACAGTATCAAAGCGCAAACCCATCAGCAGATGGAAGATACCAAAGCGGCGGCTGAAGCGGCGGCCTGGTGGCTCTTTGGCACCGCGTTGGTCTCAGCAGTGGTCGCTGCCATTGGCGGCAGTCTGGCTGTAGCTGGTTAGCTTACAGCCTTAAGAATCGCAGCTAAGCCCTAAATGCAGCAATGCCCGCTCACCATCTCTTTTAGAGGTCTCTGGTGAGCGGGCATTGTTCTGAGTATTCTCCTGGGCATCCCTTTCCCGAACATCCCTTCTACGAGCTTGGTTGCTACCCTGTCGGGAAACAGCCTGT
>JBBSNR010000232.1:0-5290 GCA_038260635.1 Phormidesmidales cyanobacterium | reverse complement strand
TTTTATCGAAACGTACGCCCTCTCTACTTCTCGCTAAATTACTCGCCGCTAGAACTAAGCCCTCTGATACGCTGATAGAGCAGCCTTCTGCCGCTTAGAACGAAGGGCATCTTTCAACAGAAACTTCGCGCTGTCCAGTCAATGAGCCTCGTCTTAGAACGTGAGACGCCGCCCCTGCGAGAAGATGAAGCCGGAGCAATTCGCGTTGGAAATTCAAAGGTTTTGCTAGAAATGGTGATTCGGGCGTTTCAAGATGGTGCCCTCCCAGAATCGATTGTGCATCAGTACTCAACGCTATCTTTGTCTGATGTCTACAACACGATTGGCTACTATCTTCGACACCAGAGTACCGTGGAAGCATACTTAAATCAGAGAGAGCAGTTGTCTGACTCAGTCCAAGAGCGTTTGTCTGACATTCAGCCAGATTTAAGTTCAACCCGTGCTCGTCTGCTATCTCAGCAAAACCAGTAGCAACAAAATTATGCTGAGTTTGGTCAGCGATGAAAACTTCAACGGTGATATTGTCCGAGGGCTGTTTTTGCGTATTCCAAGTCTTGATCTTCTTCGAGTGCAAGATGTTGGTTTACAGAAAGCAGGCGACTCGGATATTTTAGCCTGGGCAGCAATCAATGAGCGTACTCTTCTCATGCATGCTCGGGCCACCATGCCAGACTTTGCTTATACTCGCTTAGTCGCAGGAGAGCCGATGGCGGGAATGTTTGTCGTCGATAATCGAATGCCCATTCGGCAGGCCATTGATGAGCTGACACTGCTGATCAGCACAAGTGAGCAGACGGAGTGGAAGAAAACGGTTCTGTACTTGCCCTTGTGATCGATCTTTTTGAGAATTTAAAGTTTGAAGCGGCGAGCGAGTTCAGAGTTCGAATTGAGCATTTACGCGATCGCCTCCTCGGTAAATACAAAGCGACTTTTAGATAGGTTCAAGATGCAGACAAAGCAGCGAATGAGTAGCGGGCTCTGTATAGCCGTGCCGATCTCAGTTTCATCGTATCGTGCTCAATTTTAGGTCAGCGTCTAAGATATTCGCGGCGTTATCGTCGGATCTCGAAGGCTCTAAAGTGTTGCGGTGTTTGCTCTTCGGTTTCAACGGCATCTACCCTGGCGGCGGGTGGTCCGCTCTGCAACCATTCCACCAAGCGGGTGACCTGAGCGCGATCGCCCTCCACCATCGCCTCTACTCGTCCATCCGGTAAATTACGCACCCAGCCCGCTAACCCTAGCGCCATCGCCTTTTCCTTGGTGCTGTAGCGGTAGCCCACACCCTGCACGCGGCCCGAGATGAGCGATCTCAGACAAATAGTTTGATCAGAATTCATATGAAAAAAGGGCGATCGCCACGGCCTCTATAGCTCTGGTCACTTTGCCTATTGCGTTCTAGGCTCTCATGAAAACTCACGCATCCACGCGCTTTTAGCCTGACTGATTAGCAATCTAGCAAAGGTGGGTACCCTAAGCCAATATTGCTTGTTTTTGAAGCGGCTGATCATCGGATTGTCTTAAAACATTCGCAGTCTTTTCAATTGCCGGCAATCTAACCATCTCTGCTGCTGCAAAAATGCCAGAATCTGCTCGCTTAACTCAAGACTTGCAAGGACTTCGGCCTCTCTTTCAGCGGCTATTCCCAAAATGCATTGACTTAGATTTTACAGTCGTTATTGTCACCTACAATGGCGCAGATCGAGTTGGCGCAGTGCTCGACCGGCTGCGTCATCAAATAGATACCGATGATATTGCCTGGGAAATCATCGTCGTAGATAACAGCAGTACTGATGACACTCGGGCGGTCGTGCAGCGCTATCAGGCTAGCTGGCCTAAGGCTGTGCTGTTGCGCTATGAGTTTGAGCCACAGCAGGGGGCTGGCTTTGCTCGTCACCATGCTACCAAAGTCGCAAACAGTCCGCTGATTGGCTATTTGGATGATGACAACTTACCCTGGGCTAACTGGGTGCGTTCGGCCTATCGCTTCGGTCAGCAGCACCCTGAGGTAGGCGTGTACGGCAGCCGTATTCAGGGAAAATTTGCGACCTCACCACCGGCTAATTTTGCGCGGATTGCGTCTTTACTCGCCCTGACTGATCGAGGCCCTAAGCCGATTCCCTACCGGCCTGAGGCAAAAGTGTTACCACCGGGCGCTGGTCTGGTTGTGCGGCGGCAGGCATGGCTGGACCATGTGCCCGAAGAGAGAGTCCTGGCTGAAAAATTTGGCGAAAGAGAAGCAGGTGAAGACCTCGAAGTTGTTTTGCACATTCAGAGAGCCGGGTGGCCCGTTTGGTACAATCCTCACATGATGATGCATCACGAGATCCCGGCGCAGCGGCTGACTCGGGACTATCTGGTGACACTCTGTCGGGGAATTGGCCTGAGCCGCTACCACACGCGGATGCTCAGTTTTGCTGCATGGCAGCGGCCTCTAGTAGTTATTCCTTATGCGCTGAACGACGCGCGAAAAATTGTGCGCCATCTGCTGCGCTATCGTCAGCAGGTTTTGACTGATACGGTGGCGGCAAGTGAAATGACGATGTACATCGCGAGCTTGATCAGTCCGCTACACAGCTGGTATCGCCTGAGTAGACGCAGTGCCATGAAGTTGTTTAGACCGTAGCAGTAGTGCCGATTAGAACGATTTCGCTGTGGCCTATCTGACTGCTTGATTTGACAGGATCAACGCTGTAGTGAAAGCGATCGCACCCGTTTTGCGGGCCAATAAATCTTATACGCCTTGCCAATGATATTTGCCTCTGGCAAAAATCCCCAAACGTGGGAATCTGCGCTCTGGTTGCGGTTGTCGCCCATCACGAAGTAGGCACCCGCTGGCACAAGTTCAGGCCCCCACTGATATTCTGCTGGTGTCCTTAGGTAGCTTTCTATGAGGGGAACTTGGTTAATCCATACCTGGCGATCGCGCACTTCTACCTGCTGTCCCGGCAAGCCGATCACGCGCTTTACGAATAGATCGTCGGGTTTTGCATCAACTATGGCGATCGCCTCTGGCGGCACTTTAAAGACAACGATATCGCCAGTCTGAGGCTGATAAAGGCTATTCCTGTGGGAGGTTCCGCCATCGCGACTGACAAAAATCCGGTCGTTTATCTGTAGAGCCGGCACCATTGATTCACTGGGCACAATGCACTGCATCACCGCCTGGTCTACCCACATTGGCAGGCTGCCAATTCCCAGGCGCAGCAGCAGTCCGCCCACCACTATGACCATCAACATCTGGCGAGATCGGCTATTGTCTTGGCCCAGGCTCATCGGTGCGCTGCGATAGGCGTGATATCCAGAGATTGACCAAACCGCACAGGCCAGCGGCATTACCACTGGCTGCTGATTAGCCATAAGAGAAAGACCAATGCCCACCACCAAAAACATTCCGCCCGCTGCGGCCTGATTGAGATAGAGATGACCTAACCCCGGTAAAATTTGCGAAAGAAAAACGCTGTACCATACGTCTTTTCTCTGCCGCTTATTGTCAAGCGGATAGAGAGGACGGCCCGCTGTTACAACAGCATCCCAAATATTTAAAAGGTAGACAAACCCAGCCGCTCCCAGCAGCCAAAAGGCTCGAATAGTGTCTCCTTCAGCAGCGAGTAGAGACCAGAACCCATGGCTCATCAGACCAAAAAAGATACCCATGATCAAGAGCCCTTTTGTCCAATGTCCGCCATAGCACTGCCCCATGCCGGGCACCAATCCAGAGAGATTGGCTGCTAGCCAACCATCTCGCATCGAACGCTGCGCTTCCACAGGGTATGCCTCTTCGCTAAAATATCGGCCCTATGTGCCGACAGCCTATTATTCCCAGTGGGCCGATTCGACTCAGAGATCTGGGCCAGCTATTTGCTCCGATGAAGGCGTTTAGCGGGTTTGCAATAGCTGCCTGAGTGAAGGGCTAGTGGATGAGACCACATCAGGCTCTCTTTCTGCCATTCGGCTGCGCAGGGCTTCTGCAAGACTTGCTGTGTCTTCTTTGAGCATGACCGTGAGCGACCCTGTATAAATAGTGCCGTCAGGATCGGGAATGACTTCAATCAGGTAGCCATAGAGGTCGCCTTCAGAAAGCTGCGCCCGCGCCGCCCGCTGTGTACCGCGATCTTCTGGGCGGCTCGGTGAGTAGACCAGAGTGGATTGCGATCGCCGGTAATCGGCGTAGACTTCAGCGCCGTAGAGCGATCGCAGCGCGTCTTCTAGCCGGGTGACACTCACCCCGCTGACCAAATCTACCAGCGTCAGCTTTTCCGAGCGCACCATCACCAGCTGCTCAGAATGGCTATGCAGCAGACCCTCTCCAGAGTCTCCAGAGCCCATCACAGACCCGTGAAAGGTGTAGCGGCGTGAAGGCGTATCGCTACGGCGCAACGATAGTCTTTCCCGAGGCTCTGCTCGCAAAGTCGGGTGAGCCTGCATCCAGGCTGCGGCCTCATCGACCGATTGACCCGGAAGTGCGGCGGCACCAGTTGTCAGACCCATCCAAATCGCCGTTATGGTCAGTCCGACCTTGGTCCCGGTGCGCCGCAGATTTTTCATGATTTTCAGTTATAGGGAGCCAAATCCCTTCTTTTTCTTTTGCTTTTTCTTCTTTTTCTGACTGTTTGGTGCGCCCCGCCAACCCGGTCTTTGTCCGCCGCCAAACGAGTCGCCGCCACCCATCATGCCGCCGCCCATGCCCGGAAAGCTGCCGTCCATACCCGGCAAACCCATCTCTCCCCGGCCCATTTGCTGCATCATGCCGCGCATCCGCTGAAAGTCGGTAACGAGCTTACTAACCTCTTTTTCACCGTAGCCTGCACCTCTAGCCACCCGGCGGCGACGACTAGGCGACCCCGACAGCACCTCAGGGTTTTTCCGCTCTTCCATGGTCATGGAATTGATCATGGCTTCACAGCGCTTGAGCTGCTGCTCTCCTTGCTGAAGCTGATCAGAGGAGAGCTTGTTGCCCATACCGGGAATCAGTTTCATAATTCCCGCCAGAGAGCCCATGTTCTTCATCAGGCGAGTTTGTTTTAAGAAATCGTTGAAGTCGAACTTGGCCGACAGAATTTTTTCCTGAAGCTTCTCGGCATCGGCAATGTCAACTTCTTCCTGGGCTTTTTCGACCAGCGTGAGCACATCGCCCATGCCGAGGATGCGGGAGGCCATCCGGTCGGGGTAAAAAGGCTGAAGCGCTTCGACTTTTTCGCCCACGCCGATAAATTTGATCGGCTGACCCGAAATTCGCCGTACCGACAGGGCCGCGCCGCCGCGTGAGTCGCCGTCCATTTTGGTGAGAATG
>JBBSNR010000231.1:0-5299 GCA_038260635.1 Phormidesmidales cyanobacterium | reverse complement strand
TACCGCTAGAACCCCGATTCCATTTCGCAATTCAGCGCATCTGCCCCAGCGCATCTACCCAGTGAGAATCATTAGCTAAAAAAATCCAGCCGTTAGCCAGTTGCGATCAAAAATCGGGGGCTAGCGGCTGTTTGTATCTTCATATGCGCAGTATTGACTGGCTACTTATTTACCGATCGCTTTAACCAGCCCAATGCCCCCAAAATACAAAAATAAAACTGCGCCCCCCAACAGGCTTTGCGTAATCGGATCGGTGGAGGGTGTGAGCACGGCCCCTAAGATGGCAGCGCCTAAAAGGACGTAGCGCCAACCGGAGAGCATTTGCTTGGAGCCAACGATGCCCAGGAGCCCTAACAGCAGCTGTATAACCGGAATTTGGAAGGCCAGCCCCGTACTGAACAGCAGCAGCAGCACAAACTCAAAGTAGCGATCAATGGACCACATCTGCTCGACTACATCAGCGCCGTAGTTAATAAAAAAGTTGAGCGCAGCAGGCACTAGCGCGATGTAGGCAAACCCCAACCCAGCAAAAAACAAGACGCTAGAGCCAATCACTACCGGCGCAATCAGGCGACGCTCGCGGCGGGTCAGCCCTGGCAAAACAAATTGGATAATCTGATAGAGAATGAACGGGCTGGCAATTAGAATGCCGCTGTAGCCGGCTACTTTAATGGAGACAAAAAAGTATTCGCCTGGCGACAGCTGAAGAAACTTTGCGCCCTGAGCGGGCACCTCTAGCAGCTCAACAATTTGCCGCACGCCCGTAAAGCAGCCAACGACACCCACAGCGATCGCAATCAAAGCATAAAAAATTCGCTGTCTGAGCTCGTCAAGATGATCAAACAAAGACATCTCGACATCGCCCGGAATCTCATCTAAGAAGACCCCACGGGGCTGCTCATCTGGCACCGAGAGGTTGGCAGCCGTCTCAAGATCAGCAGGAGGCGTCATAAGCAGGTCGTACAGTAGTAGGTGAGCGATAAACCGTGAGCATCTATTAGCACTAGCCCGCAGGATGCTACCGATTTGCTATCTATTGTATCGGCTGTGCTAGCTCGCTGAGGACGTCAATCTATTGAGGAGGTGATTAATTTTATCAGGCGCTTGCAGCCATTCTGTCAGGTCATTCTGGCGTAAAGACCTGTTCGCTCTTTTGGCCGCTGTTACCCATAACCGCAGGTGTGTCCCCGTTCGGCGCTAACTCTATTGCCCCCGCATTGCCAGCAAAGATATTAAGGTTTTCTTGAGCTTCCCACAGCTTGGTATCACCGGGCTGAAGCGTCCCTTCAAAAATAGTGCTGCCGTCGGCAATCACGCTGACCCAGGCTTGACCGGTGGCCTTCGCTTCTACGTAGACCGGCGCTGTGCTGGCAGGGGGTTCGGCGTTAGCTTCCTCTCCAGCGCCCTCTGAGCCTTCTAAAAAGGTTTCGGCATTGGGCGCGCCATCAACAGGCTGTTCGGATGCGTCTGTATTGCCGGTCACTTCGGGTTGGCGATCGCCGCCCCCCAGCAAACTGACCAAGATCACCACTCCTGCCGTAAGCGCTGCAACCACCCCGCCAATAATAAAGGGTTTCAAATTGGGAGCAGCTGATCTCCCATACTCTGTGCCAGCCGGTTCTATGCCAACCGGCTCTATGCCAACCGGTCCAGTATTGACCGGTCGGTGGGTAACCGACGGAACAGCGGGCACAGCCTCTGTCGTCAGAGAAGCTGGCAGATCGTCGTCAAAAGGGCCAGAGATAGGAGCAGACTGATAGCCTTGAGCACCGCCATTGGCGCGGGCTTCCTCAAAAGTATCTAGAGATTCAACCTCAGCCATAGCAGGTTCATCTGTCGCTACTGCCGCTTCCTGCTGCTCAGCTTGCGTCTCTAGCGCTAAAGAAGGAGGGCTATGGCTCACCGCTTCGTCATCTATTCGCTCTAACGCGTCGCCGCCTGCGACTGAGCTACCGGTCTCTAGGTTAGTCTCTACGCTGTTGTCCAGTTCAGTTTCTGAAGCAAGCGCTGCGCTGCGGCCATTGGCGGCTGTTGAGCTTTCATAGGCATCATGCCCAAGAGATGGCTCCTCAGTAATGGGCTCCTCGGTGATAAGAGGAACTTCAGAGGCTAAAGGAACTTCAGGGATGATGGCTGGAGGGGCCAAATCTGTAGCTACTGCCTCGCTGGTTGAATGCGTAGCGGGCTGAGTGCTAATGGGCTGGTCTTGATTACCGTTTTGATTGCCGTCTTGATTGCCATTGAGGAAGGGATCGTTTGGCAGAGATGAACTTCTTTTACCCAGTATGGGCGTTGTCGCGCTGTTTTGAGGGGAAGGCGTCTGATTGGGCGTGGCGCGGCTAATGCGGGTGCTGGCGGTGTCAGATGGGGCGGGCTGCCGGGGCGGTCGCGGCGTAGAGGGAATTGAGGTGACAGTAAACTGTTGGGCGAGTTCAGTGCCTTTAAGACCAAGAGCTTCAGCGTAGCGACGAATGAACCCCTGAACAAAAATGGGCTCGGGCAGCATATCCGGGTCGCCTGTTTCAATCCCTTTGAGCAACTGCGGTCGGATATAGGTGCGAATAGAGATATCCTCTAAAGCCTTTTCCTGCTTTTCTCGATTTTCACGCAAGAAAGCGCCAATTTGTGCGAGTTGACTTTGCTGAGAGGCACTAAATTTAGTCACGATACTCCATGAAACCAACGACTAACACGGTTTTTTTGACATACCTGAATAACGACCAAAGATTAACACAGACGCTATCCCTCTAGAGCTCTTACACCGTACTGAGGTACAGAGTGCTCAGGTATCTGCTATTTACGTACGTCTACCTAACCATATTATCAACGATCATCCTATCAATGATTTGGCAAGTGAAGCGTAAACAAAATTACCAGTCCTAGAAAATTAAAGCATTGCCGTAAACCCATCGGCATCTTAAAAGCCCTGGCTGTGAGCTGAGTCCTTTGTCTGCAAGGCCTGAGACTGCAAACATAGCGGACAAATAGAGGCCTATTCTCATCGAATTGTTGGCCAGATGTTTACCCAGAGACCTGCTTGTAGCTGTGTAACTTATAGCTGTGCCACCTTGGCAGCAATTTCGGGATTGTACAGGCGCAGGTAGTTCCAATAGCCGCCAAAAACAGACTCTACGTAGTCCCTGGTTTCTGGATAGGGTATTTTTTCAACAAATTCGTCGGCGTTGGCGTAGCCGCCCTCTGCTATCCAGGTGGCGACGCTGCCAGGGCCAGCATTGTAGCTGGCAACCGCAAACAGAGAATTGTTGGTGTACTGCTGGTGGGTAAAGTCGAGGTACCAGGTGCCAAACTTTACATTGTCCTCCGGCTGGTCAAGGATGTAGCCTTCTCCGCCCAGCTGCTCGCTGATCCAGGCGGCAGTCTCTGGCATTACCTGCATCAGGCCAACAGCGCCGACTACCGATTGAATATCGGGCTGAAATCTGGATTCCTGACGGACCAAAGCGGTGACCAGCAGCGGATTGAGACCGCGCTGCTGAGCCCAACTGGTGATCAGCTGCGAAAAGGGAAAGGGATAAACGGCCTGCCAGTAGCTCGAATTGTCTCTGAGGTCGCGGTACTCTTGCTTGTCTTCAGGGAGATCGCGCCAGGCCAGGCTAGAGGCCATGAAGATGCCGTTCAGGTTATCGCCTACGCCCAGCCGCAGGATGCCATCGGTCAGCTGTTCTGCGACGGTGGGCAACTGCTGATCGACAAATTCGGTCTGCCATTGAGCCCAGACTGTCTGGTCTTGACCGAGCAGATATAGCTCTTGCAGCGCGGCTGAGCCGACCGGTAGGGGCGATCGCTCAGGCGGCAAGGCAATCTGAGCATTTAAGCTGCGGACCGTGTCAAAGTCGCCTACATTCCAGTCCAGGTGAACCGCTGAGCGCCAGGCGAAATACGATTCGGGATGAGTGCGAATGACTTCTTCAAAGGCAGGGCGGGCGATCGCTGGCTGGTTTTGCTGAAGAGCCCATTTGCCCAACCAAAATCCGGCTTGAGCAGCCAACTCATCTTCGGGCGCGGCAGCAATCAGCTGCTGCGCCCAGTCAATGGCAGCCGGGTAGTTGCCGGCTGCTGCGCTGGCTTCGGCTTTGCTCAGGCGAATTTTGGCAGCAGCTACAGAGGTGGAGTGCTGAGAGAGAATAGAGGCTCTGGCCTGATTAGCAGAATCGCCGCTCTTGAGGGCATCTAGCAGGTCAGCGCGCTGAGCGAGGGCTTCGGCAGCCTGATCTGGGAAGCGGGCGATCACTTGATCTAGCGTTTCGATGGCGGCTGGTTTGGGCAAGAGCTGAGCCAGATTGAGCAGGCCAGTGGCGGTTTCTGGCGCGTCTGGAAAGGTTTGATTGAGCAGGCGGTAAGTGGCGATCGCCTCAACCACTTTACCTTTACGTTCTTGCCCGCGCGCCGCGCGATACTGGTTGAGCGGCGCAGCAGGAGCTTTGCTATACGCCTCGCCTGCCTGACCATAGTTTTGAGTTTCCCAATAGCCAAACCCGATGGCGGCCCAGTCTTCTGGGGTGAGGGCACTGCCGTACTGGTCAGTGAGTCGGTCGAGCATCTTCACGTAATCGGGGTGATGAATGCCGTGGTGGGCAATCAGCTTGAGTAGGGCTAGCCGATCAAAGTCGAGATCCTGAGCAGCTTCAGCACCGGGCTGATCGGCAGCGGCTAGCTGTTTAAAGGCGACTTCTATACTGCGCGGATGACTGGGAAAGTTTTGCAGCAACGTGTTGAGCTGGGCCGCAGCCAGCGGATACCCTGGCTGATTGCTCAGCTGATAGAGCGCTTCGGCAGTGGCCGCGCTGCTGGGGTACTGCTGAGTCAGCTTTATCCAGGTGGTTTTGGCCGCTTCGGCCTGTCCCGCAGCCGCTTCGGCCTCTCCCTGCTTGAGTAAAATATAAGGAGACAGCGCTTTGTAGCTATCCGCTAGGTTGTCGAGCAATGCCAAAGCGCTGCTGCCTTCGCCCTGCTCGATCAAATCGGTCGCTAGCAGGTAGCGGGCGCGATCGCCTTCGGTATCTTTTTGCTGAGCGATCGCACTTAGCGCCGCGCTGCGATTGGCAGCGGGCTGGTTAACTAGCCTGAGCACTGCCGAAGTCTTCGCAGCCTGAGTCGACTTTGAGGCGACCTCCTCACGCGGCGGGCTAAAGGCATCGGTCGCGCTTAAAACAGCCACAACCATCCCTACAGAGAGGGCACTCATGCTGACGAGCGCTATCAGCGGCAGCCTGTCTTTTAGCGTTTTCAACATATCGAGTTTTTCACGTGCTTTCTTCTGAAGTTTTAGCAGAAAACT